>JBGQFD010000001.1:0-112283 GCA_041496705.1 Gammaproteobacteria bacterium
GACTTCGGTACACCGGGCGGCGCGAAGTCCGATGCGGAGCGGAAATCAGGCGAAAGCGCGAGGGAGAAGAGCCAAGCCGAGGACCTCGAGAAACTCTTCAAGAAGTAGCGGGCAGTACACTCCCAACAACAAACCCCGCCTTGGCGGGGTTTGTTGTTCTTGCCAGGACTCCGCTTGCAGCAGCTACGACTTTCCGGCCCCCAGCTTCGAGGAGAACGTGTAATTGTCGTAAGTCGACTCGGCGACGCGGAACCACAGGAACTGCTCGTCGCGGAATTTTTTCCACTGAGGGTAGACCGCGGCCCAGTGCTTGAACTTCGGCTTCAGCTCCTCGTAGAGCTGGTACGAAGCTTTTTCCGCGGCCTCCATGACTGACTTCGGGAAAGGCCGCAGCTTGGTGCCACTTGCGATCAGCCGGCGCAATGCCTGCGGGTTCTGCTCGTCGTACTTGGCCGGCATCCACGAGTTGACTTCGCCGCAGGCGGCAGTGAGCGCGGCCTGGTAGGGCTTGGGCAACTCGTTCCATTTCTTTTCGTTGACAAGGGTCAACAACATCGGACCGCCTTCCCAGAATCCCGGGTAGTAGTAGTTCTTGGCGACCTTGTTGAAGCCGAGCTTCTCGTCGTCGTAGGGGCCCACCCACTCGGCCGCGTCGATCGTGCCTTTTTCGAGCGCGGGGTAGATGTCGGGCGCGCCGATCAATTGCGGCACGACGCCCAGCTTTGCGAGTACCAGGCCCGCCATGCCGCCGATGCGGAATTTGAGTCCCTTGAGATCCGCGACCGACTTGATCTCCTTGCGGAACCAGCCGCCCATCTGGCAGCCGGTGTTGCCTGCGAGGAGCGCGACGCAACCGTATTCGCTGAATAGCGGCGCCATCGCTTCCTTTCCGCCGCCCACGTACCACCAGGCATTCTGCTGGCGCGTATTCATGCCGAAGCACACCGCGGTACCCAGCGCGAACGTCGGGTCCTTGCCAAAGTAGTAGTAGGTCGCCGTGTGGCCGAGTTCCACGGTGCCCGCCTGCACCGCGTCCAGCACCTGCAGCGCCGGAACGATCTCGCCGGCGGCAAAGGCGCGAATCTGGAATTTTCCGTCTGTGATCTCTCCGACCCTCTTCGCCACCAGCTCGGCGCCACCGAACAGCGTGTCCAGGCTCTTCGGCCAACTCGCCGCCAGGCGCCACTGGATGCTGGGCAGACCCGCGGTCTGCTGGGCCTTCGCCTGCGCCGCCGTCAGCAGGGCCGCGCCGCCTGCGCCGACCCCCGCCGTCTTCAGGAATTCACGTCTTTTCATCGAGCCTCCTCTTGGATTGAAATGCGCCGGGCGATCATACCTCCCGTCGCTTTGGGGCGTCCAGCGCGGACGCGCGAGCGCTTCAGTCCGCTTTCAGTTGCCCGCCAGCGTCATCTTCTCGATCAGGATCGAGCCACTGGTACGCGAGCCGCGCGTGAGCGCGTCGCCGCCGACAGCGACGATCGCACGGAACATGTCGCGCAGGTTGCCGGCGATGGTGATCTCCTCGACCGGGTGGCGAATCTCGCCGCCCTCGACCCAGTACCCGGCAGCGCCGCGCGAGTAATCCCCGGTCACCATGTTCACGCCGTGCCCCATCAGCTCGGTGACAAGCAGGCCGCGGCGCATCTTGCGGATCAGCCCGGGAAGATCGAGCTCCCCGCCCCGCAGGATCAGATTGTGGTTGCCGCCGGCGCTGCCGGTGGTCTTCATGCCGAGCTTGCGCGCCGAGTAGCTGCCCAGAAAATAGCCGTGCAGCACGCCTTGCTTCACCACCTCGCGGTCGCGCGTGGCGACGCCTTCGTCGTCGAACCACGAGCTCGCCCCGCCGCGCGGCAGATGCGGACGCTCGGCGATGTTGACGATGGGGGAGAAAACCTGTTGCCCGAGGCTGTCGAGGAGAAACGATGCCTTGCGGTACAGGCTGCCGCCGCTCACCGCCGATACGAACTGCCCGAGCAGGTCGATCGCCACCGGGGCCTCGAACAGCACCGGCACCTGGGCGGTCTTGATCTTGCGGCTGCCGAGCCGCGCCAGCGCCCGCCTGCCGGCGTAATCGCCCACGGCTTCGGGCCGCGCAAGATCCTCCGGCCTGCGCTTGGAGACGTACCAGTCGTCGCGCTGCATCGCGCCGCGCTCAGCGGCGATCACCGCGCAGGATAGCGAATGGCGGGAGGTGGCGAACCCGTCCATGAAGCCAAGGCTGTTGGCAAGCATGAAATGCCACTGCTGGCAGGAGACGCTCGCGCCCTCGGAGTTCGAAACGCGCTTGTCGAGCGCGAACGCGGCCGACTCGCAGCTCCTCGCGATCTCGATGGCGCGCTCTACGGGCAGATCCCAGGGATGGAACAGGTCGAGATCCGGCGTTTCGCGCGCGAGCTCCTCGGGATCGGGAAGGCCGGCGCTGGCGTCGACAGCGGTGAAGCGCGCGATCGTCAGAGCGGCTTCAACGGTGTCGCGGATCGCGCGCGCGGCGAGATCGGCGGTGCTCGCGTAACCCTTCTGCTTGCCCAAGTAGACGGAGACCGAGAGGCTCTTGTCGCGGTTGTACTCGATGGTTTCGACTTCGCCCATGCGCACCGTGACCGTCTGGCCGTAGCCGTCTGCGACTTCGGCCTCGCAGGCGCTCGCGCCCTTGACGAGGGCATGCGCGAGCGCGTCCGCGGCGATCGACTTCAGAGTCTCGGAATCGTGGGAAAAGCGCGCTTGAGCCACGGGAATGCTGCGGGAAAGGCGCTATGATAACAGTTCGACACCAGCCGGCCGGAACGTGCAGGAAGAGGAAAAATCGAGCAAGACCAAACGCAAGCGCGCCATGCACGATCTGCAGGCGCTCGGCGAGCGGCTCGTCGAGCTGAATCCCGGGCAACTCTCCGAGTTCGCGTTGCCCGAGTCGCTGCGCGACGCCATCGAGGGTGCCCGGCGCATTACCCGGCACGAAGCACGGCGGCGGCAGCTGCAGTACGTCGGGCGGCTGATGCGCTCCGCCGACGCGGACGCGATCCGCGAAAAGCTGAAAACCTGGGACGGGGTGTCGACCGAGCACACCGCGCGCGTGCATCGCATCGAGCGCTGGCGCGACCAACTGCTCGCCGACGACGCCGCACTCGAGGAGCTCGCGGGCGCCCACCCGGGGCTGGACACGCAGCGGCTGCGCGCGCTGGTGCGCAACGCTCGCGCCGAGCGCGACGCGAGGCGTCCGCCACGCGCCTTTCGCGAACTGTTTCGCGCCCTGCGCGATATTATTCCCGATTCGCAAACGGTGGTCGGCAATGACGAATGAAGAACTGCTGATAGGCCTTGTCTCGGTCAGCGACCGCGCCTCGGGCGGGGTCTACAAGGACGAAGGCATTCCCTCGCTCGAGGAATGGTTCTCGCGGGCGCTCGCGAGCCCGTGGCGCACCGAGACTCGCCTCATCCCCGACGAGCGAGCGCTGATCGAATCGACGCTCGTCGAACTCGTGGACCGGCGCGGCTGCCACCTGGTGTTCACCACGGGCGGCACGGGTCCGGCGCCGCGCGACGTGACTCCCGAGGCGACGCTCGCGGTCGCCGACAAACCCATGCCGGGATTCGGCGAGCAGATGCGCAGGATCGGCCTGGAGTTCGTGCCTACCGCGATCCTCTCGCGGCAGGTCGCGGTGATCCGCAAGCAGACGCTCATCATCAACCTGCCCGGCCAGCCCAAGTCGATTCGCGAGACGCTCGAAGGCCCGAAGGACAAGGACGGCAGGCAGCTGGTGGCGGGCATCTTCGCCGCCGTGCCCTACTGCATCGACCTGATCGGCGGCCCCTACATCGAGACCCGAGAGGACGTGGTCAAGGCCTTCCGCCCGAAATCCGCGACCCGACCAAGGTAGCACGACGCGCCGGTCCGGCGCTGCCCGCCCGCACCAGAGACCCCGATGCCAGATCTCCTCGACGCCGTAGAAATCGAAACCGCCAAGCACCCGACCGCCAGCGTCATCTGGCTCCATGGGCTGGGCGCCGACGGCAACGACTTCGTTCCGATCGTGGGCGAGCTCGAACTGCCGCCGACCGCGATCCGCTTCGTCTTCCCCCACGCCCCGGTGCAGCCGGTGACCATCAACGGCGGCATGCGCATGCGCGCCTGGTACGACATCAAGGACGGCGCCATCCGCAGCGAGGACGAATCCGGCGTGCGCGCTTCGCAAAGCCTGGTCGAGAAGCTGATCGCCCGCGAGAAACAGCGCGGCACGCCGGCCGCGCGGCTGGTGCTCGCCGGGTTCTCGCAAGGGGGCGCGATTGCGCTGCAGACCGGTCTGCGCCACCCCGAACGCATCGCCGGCATCATGGCGCTGTCGACCTACCTGCCGATCGCCGGCAAGCTGCCCGCGGAAGCGAGCGCGATGAACCGCGGCGTACCCATCTTCATGGCGCACGGCACCCAGGACCCGGTGATCTTGCCGGAGCGCGCGGTGCGGTCGCGCGAGATCCTCGAGTCACTCGGCTACTCGCCGCAATGGCACGAATACGCGATGCCGCATTCGGTCTGCGCAGAAGAAGTCGTCGACATCGGTGCCTGGCTAGGGCGCGTACTGGGCGGCTGACCTTTTCCCTGAAGGCGCGGACCTACTCGGTCTCGCGGATCATCTGCCGGAAACGCAGCTGCTCGTAGTCCTCGCCGCTCTCGACCAATCCGGAGGGCGTCAGCAGAAAGGTCTTGCCGTCCCGCTCGAGTTCCAGATTCTGGCCGCCCGCGAGCAACCCGGGGGGCAGCAGCAGCTGCGCTTCCGTGGCGGAGTCCGAGGGATTGAGCATGATGACGAGCCTGCCGTCCCGGGCCGCACCCGGGGCATTCTCCAGCTTCACCTTCACCGGCAGCGCGGCGCGCGCCAGCGTCTGGATGCCGACCGCGCCCTGCTGCGCCGTTTCGCGGTTGAAGCGGCGTATCACGCCGATGACCCAGTTATGCCCGCCTTCGGGCTGCAACCCGACCAGGCAGCCGATCTTGAGCCAGTCCCCCTTGATCTGCGGAACGCTCGCGCCAAAGCCGCCGGCGCTGACGTTCTCCACGACCCAGCTCTCGACCCGGCTCTCCTCCGGAACAGCCTGCGCCGGGTCGAGGGCAGCGAGCACGCCCTCCAATCCCCAGGTGGCCGCCAGGCGCGACTTGACCTTGTGGCGCGGCGTCTTGCGTGCCGGCGGCTTCGGGGACCAGTAGAGCGCGAGATGGTTGAGCGCATCGAGCACGACTTCGGGCTCGTAGCTTTCGCCCAGGCCCAGGGCCGAGGGCACCGCGTTGGTCGAATTCAGGACCGCCATCACCTGCCCGAGTTCGTTCAGCGCTCCGCCCGCGCCGAAGAACCTGAGCGTCGGCGTGATCTGCGGCGGCCGCGCCAGGCGCTGCGGCGGCTGGCTGGCAGCCAGATCCAGCCAGTAGACCAGGTCGGGTTGGTGTTCGAGGGTCAGCTTGAACGAGCCCGAAAAACCTGCGATCAGCCGCTCGACCAGCTCCACCTCGGCCGGCAGCAGGCGGTCGGGAGAGGAGGCCGCCAGCATCGCCGCCTTGAGGAATTCCTGCTCGGGCGACGACTCACCGGGCACGCCGGGGTAGACGCTGACCCGGGTGCGCGCGAACTTGCGGCTCTCGGCAAGCGCATATACGGTAGCGGCGGTGCCCCACAACTCGTTGTCGACCGGCCCGTAGCGCACGTACTGCCATTTCATCTGGGCGGCGATCGCGCGCAGCGCCCGCACCGTCAGCAGCGGCATGCTGGCTTTCAGGGCATCCGCGCCCTTCTGGCCGGTCGCGAATTCGTCGATGCAATTGAGAAACGCGATCGCGATCTGCCGGTTGCCGCCGTAGATCGCTGCCCAGAGGCGATTCTCGTGAAACTTTGACAGGCGCGCGGACGACAGGTATTCGCGCTGCAGCTTGCGCAGGGTGATCTGAGAGGTCTCCTCGATCATCTGCACCAGCTGCGCGCGGTGCTCGGGTTTGAAGTGACCCGGCTCGCATACCGATTCCAGCCAGTGGTTCAGGTCTTCCAGCGCCTTGAGCGGATCGTTGCCGGGAATCTCGTCGAGGATTTTCCGGGCCGCCTTGATGTCGGCCATCGGATGGTCGGACTTGCCGCTACCGAAGAGATTCAACATGGCCCCTCCCGGACCTGCCGCACAACACCTGCCATGCGCCGGGCGCGGATCCGGTCTCGGGTGGTGCTGGCGAGTGGACTCGAACCACCGACCTACTGATTACGAATCAGTTGCTCTACCAGCTGAGCTACGCCAGCCTGCGCCCGGACGTAGCACGCGCGAACGAGCGCGCATTATAGCAGCGATGCCGCAACCGATCGTCCGCGACGAGACGCAGTGCGCGCTCACGACGCGGGCGGTGCATCGCCCACGCTTTAGGACCGCGCGCGAACGCGGATGATGATGTCCACGCCTTCGGCAACCATCCCCGCGGGCAGCGGCGGCAAACCGACCACTTGCACGTCGTCGGCGGGAACGTCGGTGAGCCGGCCGGTGGCGACATCGTAGAGGTGATGGTGCGGCTCGGTGTTCGGGTCGTAGACGACCCTCGCCGGGTCGACGATGAGTTCGCGCACCAGTTTCTTCTCGACAAAGAGTTTCAGCGTGTTGTACACCGTCGCTTTCGAGGCCTCAGCATAGCGCGCATTCGCCAGCGAAAGGATCTGGTCTGCCGAGAGATGTTCGTGCCGGGAAAACAGTACCTGCGCGATCTCGATGCGCGGGTGGGTCGGCGTGATGCCGTGACGGCGCAGCAGTTCCGAGATGTTCGCCCGCTTGTGCCCTTTGGATCCTGTCATGGTGAGCGGATTCTAGAACGGACATTGGACTTTGTCTAACCCGGTTCCTGCCCCGCGAGGCGCCGAAGATTCCCGGGCCAGCATCTCGTTTCCCGTGCTCCGGAAGCGTGAAATAGTTCCGCTATACTGGCCCGGCGGCGCCGCTCGTCCGCGCGCATCGGCCGTTGGTCAGGCCGAGTGGAGAGAAGCCCGGCGCCTCGACTATGATCACTCACCGGAAAAGGGAATAGCCATGTCGAAATATCGCGGTTTTACGCTGCTCGAAGTGATGATCGTGGTGGGCATCGTCGCCATCCTCGCGGCGATAGCGATACCCAACTACAACAACTACATCGTGCGCAGCAAGATCTCCGAGGCGACATCGCAGCTGTCGACGATGCGGATCAAGATGGAACAGTTCTTCCAGGACAACCGCTTCTATACGGGGGCATGCCAACCCTTGACAGTCGCACCTCTGCCGACCGGGGAAAACGCCAAGTACTTCAGCTATTCCTGCGCCATCCCCGACGCCAACAACTACGTGGTCACGGCAAACGGCGTCGTCGGCCAGGGCATGACCGGTTTCAGCTACACCATTGACCAGGCCGGCAACCGCCGCACCGTCACCACCGGGTGGGGCACTTGCGCCAACACGGCGTGCTGGGCCATCCGCCAGGACTGTTCATGCTAGGCATTTCAGCACCCGCCGCCCTGCGGTCGCCGTTGCGCGACCGCGGGTTCAGCCTCATCGAGGCGGTGACCGCCATCAGCATCATCGCCATACTGACGCTGCTCGGGCTCCCGGCCTTCGGCACGTTTCTGGACAACCAGAAGATCCGCTCGGCGGTCGAGACGACGTACGCGGGACTGCAGCAGGCGCGGGTCGAGGCGGTGAAGCGAAATGTCTTGGTCGAGTTCGTGATGTTCGACGACGACATCGACCTCAACGACTTCACCTTCATCAATTCGGTGACCGCGAAAGCGGGTGGGGCGAACTGGGCGATCCGGGTTCCGACCGCCCCGGGCCAGTACGAGCTCGTGACCACGCGCTCGGGCGCCGAGAGCTCGGGAAGCGGCAGCGCCTCGATCGTGGCGGTGACGGGCGGCGTGCCGACCGTCACCTTCAACGGCTTCGGCGCCACCAACGGCATATTCGGAACCACGACTTTCCAGTTCCGCCGCGTCAACTCGGCCAATCCCGATTTCGCCTGCGCGCCCGCCGGCCCGATCCGCTGCCTCAATATCGCAGTGACCACCGGCGGCCAGATCAAGGTGTGCGATCCCGCGGTGATTACACCCGGCGACACGCGCGCCTGCTGAGCGAGGAGACGAAATGAGACAACAACAGCAAGGCGTGATGCTCATCGAGGCGCTGATCGGCATCCTGATCTTTTCGATCGGCATTCTCGCCCTGATCGCGATGCAGGCCTCGGCCATATCGGCGCAGAGCGACGCCCAAGTGCGCATCGAAGCCGCCAATCTCGCCGACCGGCTGGTGAACAAGCTCTGGGTCAACGTCGACCGCACCACCACGGCGACGATGCAGGCATCGCTCTCCGGACCCGGCGGTTTCGCGCATCAGGCGACCGAGGCGAGCTGGTGCACTTTCGGCGGCGCCGTATCGACCAACCCCATCGTCCTCGACTGGGTCGATGACGTCACCAACAATGCCGGATTGCGGCTGCCCGGCGCGGCCGCCAACATGGTGTCGGTCGCAGTGGATACGAGCCTCACGGGCTTCAACAAAGTGACGGTGTCGATATGCTGGAAAGCACCGACCGATCTTCTCGCGCGCAAGCATCAAGTGGTTACCCACATCAACTGACCGGGATTCCGACATGCAGCACAGGACTCATCGTTGCGTTTCACGAAGCCTCCAGGAGAACGGTTTCAGCCTGGTGGAGGTCATGGTCGGCATGCTGATCGGGCTGATCGGCATCGTCGTCATCTTCCAGGTACTGCAGCTGTCGGAATCGCGCAAGCGGACCACGACCTCCGGCTCCGACGCGCAGATCGCCGGAAGCGTGGCCATGTTCGCCCTGGAGCGCGACCTGCGCCTGGGCGGCTTTGGATTCGGAGCGGCGGCTTCCGCGGCCGGCGGCAGCCTGATGGGCTGCAACGCGACCGTATACGACGGCCAGAACCCTGCGGTGAATTTTCCCTTGCGTGTCACCCCGGTGCAGATCACCGACGGGGCCGCCGGCGCGCCCGACTCGATCACCGTCCTGTGGGGGAGCTCGCTCACCTTCTCCAACTTCGAGACTTTCACGAACTGGACCGATACCTCGAAGCTCCTCAAGTTCCGCAATGGCGTCGACCGCGGCGACCTCGTGCTCGTCGGCGGCACGCTGGCGGGCGGCGCGCTCGGTTGCCACGTGCTGGAGGTCAGCGACAACTCCAACGCCGACCAGAGGACGATCAACCACGTCGCCGGCGGCTACATGTCGAAGGACGGAACGACCGCGAAACTCTCGCGCTACAACAACCCGGCCGGGCCGGGAATGGCGTTCACCGCCGCGGGCGGTTTTGCGTACAACCTCGGCCCCTACCCGAGGGCGAACAAGTGGTCGATCCGCAACGGCAAACTCACGCTCGAGGACCTGATCCACTACCTCGACGCCAACGGCGACGCCCAGAACGACTGGATCGAGATCGCCGACGGCGTGCTCGACCTTCAGGCGCAGTACGGTTCCGCCGACGCTCTCGGTCTCATCGCCGACAACGCCTGGAGCGCGGCGACGCCCGCGACCGTCGCGGCTTGGGCCGCGGTGCGCGCCATCCGCGTGGCGATCCTCACGCGCAGCGGCGAGTACGAAAAAGACTACGCGGCCGCGAACCCGGTATGGGGCTGCGGCAACGGCGTCGCGTGCACGAATTTCGTCATGGCGAATCTCGACCTCAGCGCGGGCACGGTCGTGCCCGCCGACCCGGTGCTCGACTGGCGTCATTACCGCTACCGGGTCTACGAGACGGTCATTCCTTTCCGCAACGTAATCTGGGGCGCGGCACCCTAGGAGCGATGGCAATGAAAACCTTTCATCTCCGTCCGAATTCGGGACCCGCCGGGCAGCGGGGCGTGGTGCTGTTCATCGCGCTGATCGTGCTCGTGGCGATGACCCTCGCCGGCATCGCGGTGATGCGCTCGGTCGGCACCAACGTGCTGATCTCCGGAAACATCGCCTTCAAGCAGGCCACCAGCAGCGTCGCCGACTACGGCGTCGAGAAGGCGCGCGCCTGGATCCAAACAGCGCTCCCCACCGTTCTGCAGAACGACACGCCCGCCGCGGGCTACTTCTCGAGCTGGAAGTACGACCCGACCGCCCCCACCGATCTCACCAAGAACTTCGATCCGTACCAGTTCGACTGGAACGGCAGCGGCATGCTCGTCGCGCCGGCCCCCGATCCGTCGACGACGGTGCGCTACGTGATCCACCGCATGTGCAGGCTCGCCAACGCAAGCACCGACGACGTCAACCAGCAGTGCGTCACGCTGGCGACGAGCTCGACCGGGGGCAGCACACAGAACGTGATCAGCGGCGGCCAGCAGCCGCTCAGCAACCTTACCCAGGTTTACTTCCGGGTCACGGTGAAGGTGACCGGCCCGAAGAATGCAACCAGCTTCATCCAGACCACGTTGTACTGACGATGCAGAGCGCCGCCCCCGGGCGGCATCCCTGCGGGAGAGAAACATGTCCACAGCCAAGACGACCGAACCGAAAATCCCTGCCGGACTGAAACGGTCCGCGGTGTGCACCGCGTTCGCGCTCCTGTTCGCGCAGGGCCCGGCCCACGCGGCCAGCACCGACCTCGCCGGCGCACCGCTGTCGAGCGGCTCGGCGGTCCAGGTCAAGCCGAACGTCGTTTTCATACTGGATGCCTCGGGGTCGATGGGCAGCGAGTACCTGCCGGACAGCGTCGACAATGACGCGGGCAAGGTCGGTTTCGTGAATTTCCAGTGCAACCTCAGCTACTACAACCCCAACGTCACCTACCTGCTGCCGAAAAACGCCGACAGCACGGATTTCCCCAACGCGACTTTCGGCAACGCCAGGGACGACGGCTACCCCGGCGCGTCGGGCACTTCGACCACGAACCTTTCGACTTCCTTCCGGGCGTACGTCAACGTAAACGGCAGTACCGACGGGGCGAAGGCGGCCTATTACTACCTGTATTCGGGAACCCAGACGCTCAAGCCGAGCACGAGTCCCTGCACCCAGAGCATCGGCACCAGCCCCTTCGCGGCGACGGGCGGCGGCACCTGGACCAAGGTGGTCGTCGGCGCCGGCGAGCAGCAGAATTTCGCCAACTGGTATTCCTACTACCGCAAGCGCATCCTCATGGCGAAGGCCGCGGCGAGCCTGGCGTTCGACCCGATCGACGATAAATATCGCGTCGGTTTCATCACGATCAACCCGATGTCCGGAAGCTCGATCGACGCGAACAAGTTTCTGAAGGTCAACGATTTCGCCGGTACGCAGAGGACCGGCTGGTACACCAAGCTTTTCGCGCAAACCGTGGGCAACAGCACGCCGCTCCGCGAGGCGCTCGCGCGCGTGGGACGCTATTACGCCGGCAAGAACGACGGCATCAACGCCGGCATGATTCCGGTCCGGGCGGACGACCCGGTGCAGTACTCCTGCCAGCAGAATTTCGCCATCCTCACCACCGACGGCCAGTGGAACACCGGCGACGAAACCGTGGGTCCGGTCCAGTTGAACGGTACGACCCTCGTCGGCCAGCAGGACGGGCTCATCAGCGTGGTGCCGCGCCCGATGTACGACGGCGCGACCGCGTCGCAGACCAGGATCGACAAGTGGATCGAGTATCGGTATTCCACCTCCGGCTGCAGCGGCAGCCGCCAGAAAATCCAGCACAAGACCTGGACGGTCACCACGAATCTCGATCCGGTCACCGGCCTGGCGATCGGAACGCCCACCGCCACCTCGACCAGCTTCACCTCGGGCAACTGGTACGACTCGACCTGCAGGTCCCCGGCGGTGCCGCTCCCGCCGGACAACCGCGCGGGCATGCCCGCGCAGATCACACCCACCGCCGGGACCCACATCAAGCGCGCCGATCCCACTTATCCCACGGGCGGGTTCGGCGGCAATTTCGAGCAGCCGACGCCGACCGCGCCCTGCACCGCCTGGCCGTGCACGGGTGCCGTCGTTGCGACCGGGGGCAGCACCAATTCGCTCGCCGACGTGGCGCAGTACTACTACAACACCGACCTGCGCCCCGCGGGATCGATCGGCGCGCTCGGCAGCGACGTCAGCGACGACAACGTGCCCTCGGCTGCCACCGGTGTGGAGGACGACAAGGCGAAGTTTCAGCACATGACCACTTTTACCATGGGACTGGGTCTCGCCGGAACGCTGACCTACCGGGCCGACTACAAGACCGCTACGACCGGCGATTTCGCCGAGATTCGCGCCGGCACGAGAAACTGGCCCTTGCCCTCGGCATCGAGCGGCATTCCGGAGAACGTCGACGACCTGTGGCACGCCGCGGTCGACGGTCGTGGCCAGTTCTTCAGCGCCAACAACCCGGACGAAGTCGTGAACGGACTGACCACCGCCCTGCAAGGGGTCAAGATTCGCATCGCGTCCGCCGCCGCGGCGGCAACCTCGAACCTCGAGCCGGTCGCCGGGGACAACTTCGCCTACACCGCGAAATACACGACGCAGAAGTGGTTCGGTGAACTGGAAGCGCGCGCCATCGACCTTGGAACCGGCGAGGTAAGCCTCACACCGATCTGGTCGGCGCAGACGAAGCTCGACGCGATGACCGGTGCGGCCTGCGACAACCGCAACATCAAACTATTCCGTAGCGGAGCCACGAACAACCTCGTCGATTTCACGGCGAACACGCAGAAATGCGATGCCGGCGGCAACCCGACCGGCGCGGCGAGCTCGAGTCTCGTCTCGGGCGAGCTTGCCAATTTCGGCCTGCCCCAGGTGAGGCTGCTCAGCCAGGGCCTGACCGACGGCACGGCAGGAACGGTGGACCAGCAGACGGCCGCCGCCGGAACGAACCTGGTGAACTTCCTCCGCGGCCAGCGCGGCAAGGAAGTGTTTGCGACGGACGACCTCAACCGCCTGTACCGCCAGCGCGATCACATCCTCGGGGACATCGTGAACGCGCAGCCGGTGTTCGTCCGGGGAGCGATCGGCAGCTACGGCGATACTGGCTACGCCGCCTTCAGGCTGGCGCAGGCCGGCCGCACGCCCCTGGTGTACGTGGCGGCCAACGACGGCATGCTGCACGCGTTCTTCGGCAGCGCCCTCCTCTACGACGCCAGCGGCAACGTTACCGGCGTTGATCCGCAGGGCGGCAAGGAGGCCTGGGCATTCATCCCGACGATGGTGCTGCCCAACCTGTACAAGCTCGCCGACACGAACTACGCGGACACCCATATCTACACGGTGGACGGAACGCCGACCACCGGCGACGTTTTCGACCCGGTCACGAGCACGTGGAAGACGATCCTGGTCGGCGGGCTGAACGGCGGTGGCCACGGTTACTACGCTCTCGACATCACCGACCCGGCCACCCCCAAGGGCCTGTGGGAGTTCAAGGACAGCGCCACCTGCTTCGATCCGGCCGTGCCGTCCAGCGCGTTTGCTGACTGCGACCTCGGGTTCAGCTTCGGCAACCCGCTCGTCGCCAAGCTGCGCGACGGACGCTGGGTGGCGATCTTCACCACCGGCTACAACAACGCGAGCGGCGTGGGCGCCCTGTACGTGATCGAGGCGCTGACCGGCAAGATTCTCTACAAGATCTCGACCGGCGTCGGCAGCGCGGCGACTCCGAGCGGCTTGAACAAGATCGCCGGCTGGGCGGACGACCCGCTCATCAACAACACCGCGGAACGGGTCTACGGGGTCGACATTCTCGGCAACCTCTGGCGCTTCGACGTCAACGACGTCCTCGGAGCGGCGGGCCGCGAAGCCCAACTCCTCGCTACCGCCAGGGACCCGTCCGGAGTTCCGCAGCCGATCACGACGAAACCGGAGCTCGGCCTTGCGGGAAGCCCGCCGAGCCCGTTCATATTCGTCGCGACCGGCCGTTATCTGGGAGTCACCGACCTTCCGGCGCCTCCCGCGGTCCCGCAGACGCAGTCGGTGTATGCGATCCAGGATACCCTGTCTTCAACGGCGATCCCAGATCTGCGCACGGCGCTGAGGAAGAACACGATCACGCTTGGGACATCGACAGACCCTGTGACCCTGGTCACCACCACCATTCGGCAAACGAGCTGCACGAACAACTGCACTTCCGCGGCCGGCTGGTTCGTCGATCTCCCCGAGTCGGGCGAGCGCGTCAACGTGGATCCCAAGTTGCAGCTGGGGACGCTGGTCGTCCCGACCAACGTGCCGGAGAGCAACTCCTGCAACATCGGCGGCCACAGCTGGATCAACTTCTTCAACTACTCCGACGGCCTTGCCGTTGCGACCAGCCAGGACGGCAGCGTCGGGACGCGGCTTTCGGATTCGCTCGCGGTCGGTATCAACGTGGTGAGGCTGCCCGGCGGCAAGACGGTCGTGATCGCCACCACCTCGGATGCGAAGCAGACAACGGTGAACGCGCCCTTCGCGGCCAAGGGTCTCTCGGGCAAGCGGGTCAGCTGGCGCGAGCTGGTGCAGTAGGGGCGGGCGCGGGACTGCCGAACAGGTCATGAGCGCATCGCAGTTTCCGGCGTCCAGCTCCGCCGTTCGCCGCCTTGCCGCCGCCGTGCTGCTGTCGATGGGCTTGCACGGCGGCGCGGCAGCGTGGCTGTCGCCTTTTCTGCAGGGATCGGGGGGGGCGCCGGAAGGATCTGCTCGTGCCCTCACCTTGCTTGCCCTTCCGCAAAGCGAGGACTCGAAGCGTGTGCCGGCCGATCGCCACCCCGCGCCGCGCCCCATGGCGACGGGGTTCGAGGATGAGGGGACGGGAATCAGGGGTACCCTGCCGCGCTACTTTTCATTGTCCGAACTCGATCGCCGGCCAGTCGCTCTGGTTTCGGTGGATCCGGCATATCCGGAACTCTCGGCGGCGCACACGAAATTCGTCGTCCTTGAGATTCTCATCAACGAAGCCGGGAGCGTGGACCGGGTGGTTCCTGTGACCGACATCCCGGGCGACCCTTTCCGGGAATCCGCCGTCGCCGCATTCTCCAAGGCGCGCTTTTCTCCAGGGGTGAGGAACGGCGCCCCGGTGAAGAGCCGGTTGCTTGTCGAGGTCAGTTTCGAGAGCGATCGGGACGACGCGATGCACGCGCTGAACGGGACGGCAACGCCGGGCCCGCTGCAAGCAGCGCCAAATTTCCAGCGGCACTCAATCCCGTAAACAAGACACTCGGCGGGCATTTCGCCGGCCCGAAGCGCCGCAGTACCGTCTAGAGTCTAGACTGCAGTGCCCAGGCCCCTTGGCATCGGGAAAACCACATTTTCCTCGGTCCCGGTCAGGACCGTCACGCGGTCCGCGCCCAGATCGCGCAGTCCGGCGATGACCTGCTGCACGAGAATCTCCGGCGCGGACGCGCCCGCGGTAACCCCGACCCGCCGCTTGCCGGCGATCCATCCGGCCTTCAACTCGGAGGCGTTGTCCACCATGTGCGCCTCGATGCCGCGGCTTTGCGCGACTTCGCGCAGTCGGTTGGAGTTCGAACTGTTGGGCGATCCCACGACGATGACCACGTCACACTGCGGTGCCATGAACTTTACCGCGTCCTGGCGGTTCTGCGTCGCGTAGCAGATGTCGTCCTTCTTCGGCCCGGTGATGGCGGGAAAGCGCGCCTTGAGCGCGGTCACTATGGCCGCCGCGTCGTCGACCGAGAGCGTCGTCTGCGTCACGTAGGAGAGTCTGGCCGGGTCGCGCACCTGCAGGCGCGCGACGTCCTCCAGCGCCTCCACCAGGTACATGCCCTGCGCGGACTGCCCCATGGTGCCTTCCACCTCCGGGTGCCCGCGGTGGCCGATCATGACGATCTCGCGGCCGGCCTCGCGCATCTTCGACACTTCGACATGCACCTTGGTGACGAGCGGGCAGGTCGCATCGAATACGCGCAGGCCGCGCGTTTCCGCCTCCGCGCGCACCGCCTTCGACACCCCGTGGGCGCTGAAGATCACGGTGCTGCCCGGCGGGACCTCGGCGAGCGCCTCGACGAACACCGCGCCCTTGGTTCTCAGGTCCTCGACGACGTACTTGTTGTGCACCACCTCGTGGCGGACGTAGATCGGCGCGCCGTGCAGCGTGAGCGCCCGCTCGACGATGCCGATCGCGCGCTCGACCCCGGCGCAGAACCCTCTGGGATTGGCCAGCAGGACTTCCATGGACGCCATTCTAGGACTTTTGCGAGTGCCGGGACGGGCGCAGCCCGTCGAGAATCAGCACCGCGGCGCCGACGCTGATCGCCGAGTCGGCGACGTTGAACGCCCAGAAATGCCAGCCGAGCGCGTGGAAATCGAGGAAATCCACCACGTGGCCGAGGACGACCCGGTCGCAGACGTTGCCCAGGGCGCCGCCCAGGATCAGGGCGAGGCCCGTGCAGAACAGGCGCTCGTCGGCGTGCTTCGCGAGCAGCGTCGCGATCACCGCGACCGCGACCGCGGCGACCACGATGAAGAGCGGCCGCTGCCACCCGCCGGCATCGGAGAGGAAACTGAACGCGGCGCCGCGGTTGTAGGCGAGCACCAGGTTGAAGAAGCCGGTGACCTCGCGAAACTCGCCTGAACGCAGGCTGGAAGTGACGGCGTATTTGCTCGCCTGGTCGACGGCGACGACGAGCGCGGCGAGCGCGAGCCAGGGGACGACGCGCAGCAGCCTCTCGCGCCTCATGCGAAACGCCGCGGCTCGCCCGGCCCGAACAGGTTGGAGATGCAGCGCCCGCACAACATCGGGTGCTTGGCGTCCGCGTTGATCTCGGCGCGCCAGTGCCAGCAGCGTTCGCACTTGCGGTGCGGGCTGGGCGTGACCATCACCGCTTCGCCGGATGCGCCGGCGGCTGCCGTCGCCACCGCCTTCGAAGTGATGAGCACGAAGCGCAGGTCATCGCCAAGGGACTGCAGCAAGCCTAACTTCTCGCTGCCAGCCTTGATCTCCACTTCGGCCTGCAGCGAGGAGCCGATCCTGCCCGCGGTGCGCGCTTCCTCCAGTTGTTTTGTGACTTCGGAGCGAATCGCGCGCAGCCGGGTCCACTTGTCGAGCAGCACCGCATGGTCCGGGATTGCGGGAAAGTCGTAGTAGGTATGCACGAAAATCGTGTCGTCGCCCGGGCTGAACGGTTTCCAGGCCTCCTCCGCGGTGAAGGACAGGATCGGCGCCATCAGGCGCAGCAGGCTCTGGGTGATATGCCACAAGGCGTTCTGTGCAGCGCGGCGCGCCTTCGAGTCCGCGCCACAGGTGTAGAGCCGGTCCTTGAGGATGTCGAGGTAGAACCCGCCCAGATCCTCGGAGCAGAAAGTCTGCAATCTGGACATCGCCGGATGGAATTCGTACCTTTCATAGTCGGCGAGGATGGAAGTCTGCAGCTGCGCGGCAAGCGCCACCGCGTAGCGGTCGATCTCCAGCCATTCGGCCGGCGGCAGCGCATGTTTTCTTGAGTCGAAGTCCGTGGTGTTGGCGAGCAGGAAGCGCAAAGTATTCCGGATGCGGCGATAGCCCTCGACCACGCGCTTGAGGATCTCATCGGAGATCGACAGCTCGCCCGAATAATCGGTGCTCGCCACCCACAGGCGCAGGATTTCGGCACCCAGGGTTCCTGCGACCTTTTGCGGCTCAAGGGTGTTACCCAGCGACTTCGACATCTTGCGGCCCTGTCCGTCGACGAAGAAACCATGTGTGAGCAAGGCCTTGTACGGCGGCACGCCGTTCAACATGCAGGAGACGAGCAGCGAGGAATGGAACCAGCCGCGATGCTGGTCCGAGCCTTCGAGATAGAGGTCGGCGGGAAATTTCAGTTCGCGGCCGTGCGAGCCGGCTCCGGTTTTCTCGCCCTCCGGCCCGCCCATCACGGTCTGGTGGGTGGAACCGGAATCGAACCAGACGTCCAGCGTGTCCTTGATTTTGACGTAGTACTCCGCGTCCGCCCCCAGCAGTTCCTTTGCATCCAGCGTCTGCCATGCCTCGATACCGCCCTGCTCGACCCGCTTGGCCACCTCCTCCAGCAATTCAAGCGTGCGCGGATGGAGTTCGTTGGTTTCCCTGTGGATGAAGAAGGGCATGGGCACGCCCCATTGGCGCTGGCGCGACAAGGTCCAGTCGGGACGGTTGGCGATCATGCCGTGCAGCCGCGCCTGTCCCCATGCCGGGTAGAAGCGCGAGTTCGCGATGCCGCGCAGTGCGACGGCACGCAAGGTCTCCGCCGGCTTCACGCCTCCAAAGCCGGGTGGCTCGTCCATCGCGGCGAACCATTGCGTGCTGGCCCGATAGATGATCGGCGTCTTGTGGCGCCAGCAATGCATGTAGCTGTGCACGTAATCTTCGGCGTGGAACAAGACGCCTGCTGCGGCGATTTTCTTGACGATCTCGGGATTGGCTTTCCAGATCATCATGCCGCCAAAAAACGGCAGCGAGGAAACATACTTGCCGTCACCCATCACCGGCGTGAGGATTTCGTCGTCCCTCATGCCGTGGCGGCGGCAGGACTCGAAATCCTCCACGCCGTAAGCGGGCGAGGAATGCACGATGCCGGTGCCGGTGTCGAGCATGACGTATTCGCCCAAGTACACCGGCGACAGCCGGTCGTAGAACGGATGGCGGAAATTAACCAGCTCCAGAGCCACGCCCTTGCATGAAGCGAGCACCTTGCCGGCAAGGCCGTAGCGCGCGAGGCAGGCATCGCGCAGATCGGTGGCGAGAATCAGCAGGCCACGATCCGTCTCAACCAGGTCGTAGCTGAACTCCGGATGGATATTCAGCGCCTGGTTGGCCGGGATGGTCCAGGGCGTGGTGGTCCAGATGACGATCCAGCCCTTGTCGGTCGGCATGTTCGTAAGGCCGAAGGCCTTGGCCACCTTGTCCGGCTCAGCGAAGGGAAAGCCGACGTCGACGGCGATGTCCTTCTTGTCCATGTACTCAACCTCGGCCTCCGCCAGCGCAGAGCCGCAGTCGAAGCACCAGTTCACCGGCTTGAGGCCGCGGTAGACGTAGCCCTTCTGCAATAGTTTGCCCAGCGTGCGGATTTCGTCGGCTTCGTTCCCGTATGCCATGGTCAGATACGGGTGGTCCCAGTCGCCGAGCACGCCGAGGCGCTGGAAATCCTTTTTCTGCTGCTCGATCTGCACGGTCGCGTAGGCGCGGCACAGGCTCTGCGTCTTCTCCACCGGCAGGTTCTTGCCGTACTGCTTCTCGATCTCGCGCTCGATCGGCATGCCGTGGCAGTCCCAGCCTGGCACGTATACAGCGTCGTAGCCCGCCATGTTGCGCGACTTGACAATCGTGTCCTTGAGGATCTTGTTGATCGCGTGGCCCAGGTGAATGCTGCCATTCGCATACGGCGGGCCGTCGTGCAGCACGAATTTTGGCCGCCCCTTCGAAGCGGCACGGATCTTCATGTACACGCCCTGCTCGTCCCACTCCTTGACCCACTGCGGCTCGCGCCTCGCGAGATCGCCGCGCATCGGGAACGGCGTGTCGGGAAGGTTGAGCGTGCTCTTGTAGTCGGGCTTGTCGTCAGGCATCGCGGGGTTCCAGGAGAAAGCGCCTGGCGGCTTCGCAGTCGCGCCCGATCTGGGCCTTGAGCGCCTCCAGGTCGGCGTATTTTTCTTCGTCTCGGATCTTCTTCAGAAACTCGACGCGCAGGTGCGTGCGGTAGAGGTCGCGGGAAAATTCGAACAGGTGCACCTCGAGTACCGCCCGGCCGCTCGCGGTGATCGTAGGCCGCACCCCCAGGCTCGCCACTGCCGGCAGGGCTTCCTCCGCCGCGCCGTGCACTTTCACCGCGTAGATGCCGGTAAGCGGCGGGCGATTGTGCTTGAGCTGCACGTTGGCGGTCGCGAACCCGAGCTCGCGGCCGAGCTTCCTTCCGTGCACAACACGACCGCTGATGCTGTAGGGCCGGCCGAGCAGCGCTTCGGCCGAGGCGAGATCACCCGCGGCGAGCGCGGCGCGCACCGCCGAGCTCGACACGCGCGTGCCTGCGTGCGCGACGACCGGCATCACGGCGACCTCGAACCCCTGTCGCGCGGCCAGGCGCTTCAGCGCGGGAAGGTCGCCGGCGCGTTTCGCGCCGAAACGGAAATCCTCACCCACCAGCAGCCAGCGCGCGTTCAGGCGGTGGGCGAGCGTCTGCTCGACGAAGGTCTCCGGCAAAAGCGCCGCGAAGTCGGGGGTGAATCGCTGCACGTGCACGCGCTCGAGCCCGCGAGCGGCGAGAAGCTCGCACTTCTCGCGAAGGGAAGTCAAGCGCGTCGGCGCCGCGAGCGGGGAGAAGAACTCACGCGGATGCGGCTCGAAGGTGAGCACGCAACTCATCAGCCGGCGCTCGCGCGCCTCGCCGAAGAGACGCTCCAGCATCGCCTGATGTCCGCGATGCACCCCGTCGAAATTACCGACCGTCAGCGCAACCGGCGGCAACGCGGCGTCGGCAGCACCGTGCGTAAGCAGCATGAGAGGAAGAAGACCGCAAAGGCCTGAATTATAGCGGCGTTTCCGCGCATTCAATGCCCCGCATCTGCGACCAACCGCCCGGCGCCCGAAACTGAGACGCTTGCCCGCGTGGGAGGTAAGATAGCTGCCCAACGGACCGGACCATCGAATGAAGACCCTCGACCAGCAGATGGCGATCTACGCGGCCTATCACCGCAACCGCTGGAACAAGCTCACCCACTTCGCCGGCGTTCCCGCGATCATCTTCGCGATCCTCATCCCGATGAGCTGGATCCAGGCGGATGGAATCACGCTCGCTCAGGTTTTCCTCGCCGCCGTGCTGCTGTACTACCTGCTGCTGGACGCGGCGCTTGCCCTGGGAACCGCGGCGATCGCCATCGCCCTGCTCTACGCGGCGCAGCTCGCCGCGGCCGCGGGAACCGCGGCGAGCTGGATCTGGTTCGGAACTTTTTTTGTCGGAGGCTGGATATTGCAGCTGGTCGGCCATGTTTTCGAGCGCCGCAGGCCCGCGCTGGCGGACAACCTGTTTCAGATCCTCATCGCCCCTATATTCCTCGTCGCGGAGCTGTTCTTCGCGCTGGGCTGGAAGCGCGACATCCTGAGAAAGGTCGAAGCGCGGCTTTCGCAAAGCCCCTGAAGAGGCGCGCGCAGCGCGTTCACCTCGACACTCAGTTGAGCCGGGTAGCAGCTTGCCTCAGCTCGACGATCTTCCCGTGGATTTCCGCGGCGTCGGACGCTTCGGGGCGCCGCCGCAGGTAGTTCTGCAGGTCGGAGAGCGCCGGCCGGAAGCAGTCGAGCTGTTGGTAGATCAGCCCGCGGTCGCGCAGTTCCTCGGCGGATTCCGGCATCACCAGCAGCATGCGCTGCATCACCGCGAGAGCGGGTTCGAGCTTGCCGGTTTGCAGGTAGATGTTCTTCAGGTTGCGCAGCACGCGGGCGACGATCTGGCGCGGGGTCGCCGGCTCGAGATAGCGGTCGAGCTGGGTGTTCCCCGCCTCGTCCGGCGGCAGTACCTGCGCGAGGCGCTGTCGCAGATCGGCCTCGGACTGCGCTTCGCCGCCGGTAAACGGGTCGAGCACCAGCTGACCGCGCTTCACGGCGAGCTTGACCAGGAAGTGGCCCGGAAAGGACACGCCCTTCACGTTCAGGCCCAGGCGCTTGCCGACTTCCAGGTAAAGGATCCCCAGCGTGATGGGGATGCCGGTGCGCCGCTCGATGACTTCGTTCAGGTAGCTGTTGCGGGGATCGTAATAGTCTTCGATGTTCCCGGAGAAGCGCATTTCGTTGAACAGGTAGTAGTTGAGCGCGATCACCTTCTGCTCGGCGAACGCGTCATCGGCGAGCCGCTTCCTGATCGACCCGGCGATGCTGTCGAGCCGGCCGAGATACGCCGGGATTTCGATGTCCGGGTAGATGTCCTGAGCGAGCATGAGGCTCGCCTCGGCGAGATTGAACTGCTCGCGGGAAACGAACTCGGCGAAGCGTTCGAGCGGCACGTTCATGGCCTCACGCCGCGCGTCGGGTGAAGTCCCGCAAGCGGAAGCCCAGCGCCCACAGGCTCCCGAAATACACCGCGGCGCCCAGGCAAACCAGGCCCGCGATGGCGCCGCCCTTCGCCGCGCCGGAAGCGGCCAGCCACCAGCGCTCCGGGCCCATCGCAAGCCACAGCACCGCTGCCATCGCCGCCAGGGCCGCCGCCACCTTGCCCGTGAAAATTCCCCACCCCGGCTGCGGCTGGAATATCGCGTGCCGGCGCAGGCCGCGGTACAGCAGTCCCGCGTTGAGGCAGGCGCCCAGGCCGATCGAAAGAGCCAGTCCGGCGTGCTTCAGGGGAACGATCAATGCGGCATTCATGAGCTGGGTCGCTATCAGCGTGACGATCGCGATGCGCACGGGCGTGGCAATATTCTGCCGCGCATAAAATCCCGGCGCCAGCACTTTCACCAGGATCAGCCCGAGCAGCCCGGCACTGTAGGCGATGAGCGCCTGGCGCGTCATCCACACGTCGCGTTCACCGAACTGCCCGTAGTGAAACAGCGTCGTCACGAGCGGCACCGACAAGAGCGCCAGAGCGATCGCCGCCGGCGCCGCGAGGATGAGGGTGAGCCGCAGACCCCAATCGAGAAGCTTCGAGAATTCTCCGTCCGCCGCGGCGGCGTGGTACTTCGACAGGCTCGGCAGCAGCACCGTGCCGAGCGCCACGCCGAGGAGGGCCGTGGGAAACTCCATCAGGCGGTCGGCGTAGTAGAGCCAGGTCACGCTGCCGTTCTCGAGGAAAGACGCGAATATCGTGTTGATGAGCAGGCTCACCTGGCTGACCGAAACGCCGAGCACCGCCGGCGCCATCAGCGAGAGAATCCGGCGAACCCCTGGGTCCGAAAAGGACAGATTTGGCCGCGGGAGCATTCCGATTTTCGCCAGCGCTGGAACTTGCATCGCCAGTTGCAGCACGCCGCCGGCAAGCACCGCCCAGGCGAGCACTTTCACCGGCGGATCGAAGTAGGGCGCAAACAGCAGGGCACCGACGATGAACGACACATTGAGGAGCGTCGGGGTAAACGCGGGGATGGCAAAGCGGCTCCAGGTATTGAGGATCCCCCCGGCGAGCGAGACGAGCGAAATGAACAGGATGTACGGGAACGTCACCCGAAGCATCGCCACCGTCAGCGCGAATTTGTCCGCGTCGGCGGCGAATCCCGGCGCGCTCACCCAGATGATGGCCGGCGCGAGGGCAACGCCAAGCACGCTCGCCGCGAGCAGGGCGAGCGTGAGAAGCGTCGCGGTGCGATCGATGAGCGTGCGGGTACTCGCCTCGCCCTCGCGCGTCTTGTGCTCCGAGAGGACCGGAACGAAAGCCTGCGCAAAGGCCCCTTCGGCGAACAAGCGCCGCAGCAGGTTGGGAATCCGGAAGGCGACGATAAACGCGTCTGTCGCCAGGTTCGCACCGAAAAGGCGGGCGATGATCAGATCGCGCAGGAAGCCGGTCACGCGAGAGACCAGCGTCATGCCGCTCACCGTCGCGACCGCCCTGAGCAGATTCATGCGCCGATTATAGCTTTCGTGAGCCGCGAACCTTGCGCCGCCCCGCGGCACCGATTACAATCACGCCCCTCCTATCGAATCGATGCGGGATTCCACATGGCAAACACGAAGGGCGCGCGCAAAGCCGCCCGACAGTCCGAGAGCCGGCGCCAGCACAACGCGAGCCTGCGCTCGACGCTAGCCACCGCAGTGAAGAGCGTCACGAAGGCGATCCAGGCCGGCGACAAGGCCGTGGCGCGCAAGGTCTTCAGCACCGCCTGCGGCATCATGGACCGGATCGCGGACAAGAAGGTGATCCACAAGAACAAGGCCGCACGCCACAAGAGCCAGCTGGCTGCGCGGCTGAAGGCCATGGCCGGGTAGATCTCCGCTGTCGCGGCATGAAAAAAGGGCGGCGCCTGCCGCCCTTTTTCTCGCCTGCTGCGCCCCTGTTTCACGGGGGATCGAGCATAGCACCCCCTCCTTGCGCTCCCCCGGGCTTTGCCGCAACAATCCGCTTTTGCTTTTCCCCGACGTTCCATGAAAAAACCGCTCAGCCGGGTCCTCATCATCAACGACGAGCCGCTGGTGCTCCGGGAGTTCGTCAAGGGACTCAACGCCGCGGCAAGGTCGTTGGACAATCCCCTCGGCATCACGTTTTCCGGCGTCGCCAACGCGCGCGACGCGCTCGCCACGATCGAGGAGGACGGCGACCTGCAGGCCGTCGTGGTCGACGACAAGCTCTACACGCTGAAGCAGAAGAACGCGAAGAAGGAGATGTCGGCGCTCGAGCTCGTCAGGCGTATTACGCGCTTCCGCCCGGAGCTCGACGTCTACATCCTCATCGCGCAGGAACACGAAGACGAAATCGTCGACGCACTGTTCGCCGAGGCGGTCGACGGCTACTTCTACCGCGAGGAGCGCGACTACCGCGGCATGTACCGCATCCTCAACGCGCAGATCCAGGAGCGCTCGCGCACGCCCTTCTACGACCAGCTGAAGAACTACGTGTGGATGGCGAAGGACTCCTGGCATACGCCGGGCCACTCCTCGGGGGAATCGCTGCGGGGAAGCCCCTGGGTCAACGATTTCTACGACTTCATGGGCGAGCACATTTTCGACGCCGACCTGTCGGTGTCGGTGAAGATGCTGGACTCGCTCATGGAACCGACCGGCGTCATCGCCGAGGCGCAAACCGTCGCCGCCAAGGCGTTCGGCGCGCGGCGGACGTTCTTCGCCACGAACGGCACTTCCACCGCCAACAAGGTCATCTTCCAGACGCTGCTCGCGCCCGGCGAGAAACTGCTGCTCGACCGCAACTGCCACAAGTCCGTGCATCACGGCGTGGTGCTCTCGGGCGGCCATCCCGTATACATGGATTCTTCGGTCAACGCGAAATACAGCCTGTATGGGCCGGTGCCGCGAAAGACCATCCTGTCGGCGATCCGCAAGCACCCCGACGCCCAGGCGCTGATCCTGACCTCGTGTACCTACGACGGCCTGCGCTACGATCTCGCGCCCATCGTCGAGGCCGCGCACAAGAAAGGCATCAAGGTGATAGTGGACGAGGCCTGGTACGGGTTTGCCCGTTTCCACCCCGCGTTCCGCCCCACCGCGCTCGAGGCGGGCGCGGACTACGCGACGCAAAGCACGCACAAGGTGCTGTCGGCCTTCTCGCAGGCCTCGATGATCCACGTCAACGACCCGAACTTCAACGAGCACCTGTTCCGCGAAAATTTCAACATGCACACCTCGACCAGCCCGCAGTACAGCATGATCGCGAGCCTCGACGTGGCGAGGAAACAGGCGGTGATGGAAGGCTACAAGCTGCTGTCGAGAACCCTGACCCTCGCGCAGGAGCTGCGCGCGCAGATCAACTCTACCGGGGTCTTCCGCGTGCTCGATCTCGACGAACTGCTCCCCGAGGAAATCAAGCACGACGACATCCGCCTCGATCCGACCAAGGTCACGGTCGACATTTCCAGTTGCGGTTATGCCGTCGAGGACCTGCAGCGCGAACTGTTCGACCGCTACAACATCCAGGTCGAGAAATCTACGTTCAACACGCTTACGCTGCTGCTCACTATCGGCACCACCCGCAGCAAGGTCTCGCGGCTGTACGATGCGCTCATGCGCATCGCGCGCGAAGGCCGCACGCCGCGGCGCCTGTACCGCTTTCCCGAGATCCCCGGGTTCACTCGGCTGCGCTACCTGCCGCGCGACGCCTTCTATTGCGGCGGCGAAATGGTCCCGGTGGTCGACGACAGGAACGACATACGCCGCGACCTGCTCGACCGGGTCTGCGCCGACCAGATCGTCCCCTACCCGCCCGGAATCCCGGTGCTCGTCCCCGGGCAGGTCATCACCCGCGAGATCGTCAACTACCTAGTGGGCCTGTTGCGCTCGCAGAAGCGTGTCGAGCTGCATGGCATCGTCTACGACGGCCACCTGCCGTGCCTGCGCGTGCTCAAACCGGCTGAGGAGCGGGGCCTGAAACGCATCGGCTGACCCTGGAGACGGGGGTCGGGCAGGTACCTGACAGATCCTTTTCAGCTCCCGTGCGCGGTTGCAAGTGCCGGATTGCCATGCTATAAGTCTGCACTCGGGGGGACCATGCTGCCGTCGTCGACTACCACCAAGTTCGCCTTCCGCATACGCACGCGGCACGGACTGGTCGTGGAGCACCTGATGATCCATGGTCGCGACGAGGCCGATGCCGAGCGCAAGCTGCGCCAGATGTACCTCCACTGCGAAATCCTGGAGCGCAACGCCATGAAGCCGGCCATGCTGCAGCGCGCCTACGCCGCCGCCGGTCCCGGGGACGCTATCAGCTTTGAGGAAGTCGCGTCGCTGATCAGCAAGTAGCCGCGCGTTTCACGCCTCTAAGAATCCGGTCGTCACCAGTTCATCGAGCAGGCTCGCGTAGTCGTGCGCGCCGCGGCTGCCGGGCGCGTGGCTGAAGATGTCCTTGCCGACCGCGGGGCTCTCGGCGATGCTCACCGTTTCGGCGATGCGCGTGCCGCAGAGCTCCGCGCCGAAGCGGGCCTCGAGCTGGCCCGCGATATCGTGCGACATGCGGCGGCGCCCGTCGAAACGGGTCAGCACGAAGCGCCGCTCGACCCGCCGCTTCAGCACGTGTTCCAGCGCCTTCAGGGTGCGGTCCAGAGCGAGCGCGCCGTTCAGCGCGAGGTAGTCCGTCGATATCGGGATCAGGACCCGCTCGGATGCGAACACGCCCGACAGGGACAGCACACCCAGCATCGGGCAGCAGTCGATAAGGACCGGGCGCTTGCTCTCCCCGCCGGCGTCCAGCCCCTGCTTCAAGCGGTTGAGAATGTCCGGGCCCTTGCCGAAAAGCGCGTCCACCTTGATCAGTTCGGCATGGGCCGGGACCAGTTCGCCGCCAAACCTCACCGGGCGCGCGATGTCGCGCAAAGGCTTGCCCGAGCTATAGTAAGCAAACAGGCTCTCGCTGCTCGACGCCGCCGGGTTGAGAATCGAACTGAGGTGCGCCTGCGCGTCCAGGTCCACGAGCAGGGGCGCCGCCCCGCGCAACGCGAGCGCAGCCCCGAGATTCAGGACCGTCGTCGTCTTTCCGACCCCGCCCTTCTGATTGAATACCGTGAGCCTCGTTCCCATCCCCAATTCAGTATGCTAAGCTACTGGCCCTCAAGCGAAATTTGATTATCGCACAGGGCGATGCAATGACCTTCGACCGGCTCCCGGCAGCGCGACATTCAGGCGCTGGGTTTTCGCCCGTCTTGTCGCCCGTCCGGCCCCGCATCCGACGACGCCGCGTTCGGCAGTAACTCAAATGTCCGCGCGCCGCAGGGCGCGTCCCCATGGAAATCTTGGCGCAACGTTCGTGTTGTGCTTTTCGAATTGACGGATGAAACCATGTCTCACCTGATGAATACCTACCAGCGGATTCCCGTCGCCTTCGCGCGCGGCGAGGGCGTCTGGATCTGGGACGAAGCCGGCCGGAAATACCTGGATGCGCTGGCCGGGATTGCGGTCAATACCTTGGGCCACGGCCATCCCCGTCTCACCCGGGTCATCGCCGAGCAAAGCGCTCGCCTGATCCACGCCTCCAACCTCTACCGGATCCCCGAGCAGGAGCGCCTCGCAGACAAGCTCGCCGCGATCAGCGGAATGGACAGCGTGTTTTTCTGCAACTCGGGCTGCGAAGCCAACGAGGCGGCGATCAAACTCGCGCGCCTGCACGGTCACGGCAAGGGCGTGGACAGCCCGGCGATCGTCGTCATGGACAAGGCCTTCCACGGGCGCACGCTGGCGACGCTCTCGGCCACCGGAAACCGCAAGGTCCAGGCAGGCTTCGAGCCGCTGGTCGGCGGGTTCGTGCGCGTTCCGTTCAACGACATCGAATCGGTGCGCCAGGTCGCCGTGCACGATCCGAATGTGGTCGCCGTGCTGATCGAACCGATACAGGGAGAAGGCGGGATCAACATCTCGAGCCTCGAGTACCTCAAGAACCTGCGGGAGATCTGCGACCGGCGCGGCTGGCTCCTGATGGTCGACGAAGTCCAGTGCGGCCTGGGCCGGACCGGCCAGTGGTTCGTCTATCAGCACGCCGGAATCCAGCCCGACGTGATGCTGCTCGCCAAGGGTCTTGCATCCGGGGTTCCCATCGGCGCCTGCCTCGCACGCGGGCACGCGGCCGCCGTATTCACGCCCGGCACGCATGGCTCGACCTTTGGCGGCAACCCGCTCGCCTGCGCGGCGGCGCTCGCCACGCTCGCCGTCATCGAAGAGGACGGTCTGCTGCAGAACGCCGAGCGCATCGGCGCCCTGCTCCTTGCGGGGCTGCGCGAGGGCCTGGGAGGCATCGCCGGCGTGAAGGAAATCCGCGGTCACGGCCTGATGATAGGCGTGGAACTCGACTGTGCCTGCGGCGACTTGGTCGGCCTCGCGCTGGAGGCCGGGTTGCTCATCAACGTCACCATGGACAAGGTGATCCGCCTGCTGCCGCCTCTGGTCATGAACGAGTCCGAGGCGCGCCAGGTCGTGGCCATTCTGGTGCCACTGGTGCGCGGCTTTCTTACCCAGGCCCCGGCGGCGACCGCCGCGCGCGCATGAAAAAGGCCCTGCCGAAGCCGCGGCACTACCTGCAATTCAAGGACTTCGCGCGCGCGGAGTACGAGCACCTGTTTGCGCGCACGCGCTGGATCAAGGGCCAGTTCAAGCGCTACCGACGCTACTGGCCGCTTGAGGACCGCACGCTCGCCATGATCTTCGAGAAGCCCTCCACGCGGACGCGCCTGTCGTTCGAGGCCGGCATGCACCAGCTGGGCGGCACCGCCATCTATCTGTACACGCGCGATACACAGCTCGGTCGCGGCGAGTCGGTCGAAGACGCAGGGCAGGTGGTCTCGCGCATGTGCGACCTGGTGATGGTGCGCACCTTCGAGCAGGACATCATCGAGCGCTTCGCGTCCCATTCGCGCGTGCCGGTGATCAACGGGCTCACCAATGAATACCACCCCTGCCAGGTGCTCGCCGACATCTACACCTTCATCGATCAGCGCGGCGCGATCAAGGGCAAGACCGTGGCCTGGATCGGAGACTCGAACAACGTCTGCAACACCTGGCTGCAGGCGGCCAGCGTGTTCGATTTCAACGTGCACGTCTCGACCCCGCCCGGGTATGAAGTCGAGCCCGAGCGCGCCGGCATCTACAACGACGATCACTACGAAAGTTTCACCGACCCGATGGACGCCGCCCGCGGCGCCGACCTGGTCACCACCGACGTCTGGACTAGCATGGGCTTCGAAGCGGAGAACGACGCGCGCAAGCGCGCCTTCGAGAACTGGCAGGTCGATGCCGACATGATGCGCGCGGCGAAGAAAAACGCGCTCTTCATGCACTGCCTGCCCGCGCACCGGGGCGAGGAAGTCGCCGCCGAAGTCATCGACGGGCCGCAGAGCGCGGTGTGGGAGGAGGCGGAGAACCGGCTGCATACCCAGAAGGCGCTCATGGAATATCTGCTGCTAGGCAAGGTGAAGAAGTGAAAGCTCCGAAAAAGATCAGGAAAGTCGTGCTCGCGTATTCGGGCGGGCTGGATACGTCGGTCATTCTGAAATGGCTGCAGGACCACTACGGCTGCCAGGTCGTGACCTTTACCGCCGACATCGGCCAGGGCGAGGAACTAGCGCCGGCGCGCAGGAAGGCGCGCATGTTCGGCGTGAAGAAAATCTTCATCGAGGACCTGCGCGAGGAATTCGTGCGCGACTTCGTGTTCCCGATGTTCCGTGCCAATGCGGTCTACGAGGGCGAATACCTGCTCGGCACCTCGATCGCCCGGCCGCTCATCGCCAAGCACCTGGTCGAGATCGCGAGGAAGACCGGGGCCGATGCGATCTCGCACGGCGCTACCGGCAAGGGCAACGACCAGGTGCGCTTCGAGCTGGGGGCCTACGCGCTGATGCCCGACGTGCGCATCATTGCGCCGTGGCGCGAGTGGGACCTTCTGTCACGGGAAAAACTGCTCGCCTATGCCGAGAGGCACGGCATTCCCGTCGATTACGCGAAGAAGAAGGGCAAGGCGCCGTATTCGATGGACGCCAACCTCCTGCACATCTCCTACGAGGGTGGCATCCTCGAGGACCCGGACTACGAGCCCGAGGAATCGATGTGGCGCCGCACGGTGAGCCCCGAGAAGGCCCCCGCCCGGCCGCAGTACGTCGAACTCGGCTACGAGCGCGGCGACATCGTCGCTATCGACGGCAAGCGCATGTCGCCCGCCAGGGTGCTCGAGAAGCTCAATGACTTGGGCGGGCGCCACGGCGTCGGGCGCCTGGACATCGTGGAGAACCGCTACGTCGGCATGAAATCGCGCGGCTGCTACGAGACGCCCGGCGGCACCATCATGCTGCGCGCGCATCGGGCGATGGAGTCGATCACCCTCGACCGCGAGGTGCTCGCGCTCAAGGACGATCTCATGCCGCGCTACGCGCGCATGATCTACAACGGCTACTGGTTCAGCCCGGAGCGGGCGCTGCTGCAGGGGCTGATCGATGACTCGCAGAAGACCGTCAACGGCTCGGTGCGCGTGAAGCTGTACAAGGGCACGGTCACCACCGTCGGCCGCGCGTCCAAGACCGACTCGCTCTTCGACCCTGCGATCTCGACTTTCGAGGACGACCGCGGCGCCTACGACCAGGCCGACGCGGCGGGCTTCATCCGCCTGAGTGCCCTGCGCATGCGGATCGCGGCTCGCCTGAAGAAGAGGCGCTAGCGCCCGGCGCGCGCCGGATCGGGTCGCGCTGCCGGTTTCGCTCATGCGACTGCGGGTTTTTTCCGATCTGCACCTAGAGCGCCAGGCGTTCTCGCCGCCGGACGTCGAGGCCGATTTGGTGGTGCTCGCCGGCGACATCGACAACGGCGCCGCCGGGATCGAGTGGGCACGGCGGACCTTCGTCGGCCCGGTGCTCTACCTCGCTGGAAACCATGAATACTACGAAGGCGAGTTCGAAGCCGTGCAGAACGCCCTTGGGGCGGCGGCGCGCGCAAGTGGGGTCGTGCTGCTCGATTGCAGTGAAGCTGTCCTCGACGGCACGCGGTTTCTCGGCTGCGCGCTGTGGACCGACTACTCGCTCGTCCCCGAGGCTTCGCGCCCTCCCGTGATCGAATCCGCGCGCAAGCTGGGCCCGGACTATCAGCTCATCCGCCGCGGCGCGCGCCTTTTCGCTCCGGAAGACGCGATCGCGCTCTGCGCGCGGCATCGCGCCTGGCTGGAAGGGAAGCTCGCCGAGCCCTTCCCCGGAAAAACCGTGGTGGTGACCCACTTCGCGCCGCACCCGCGCTCGATCGCGCCGGCCTACGCCAACCACCCCGCCAACCCCGGCTTCGTCCTCGACCTCGAGCCCATGATGGGCCCCGCGGCGATGTGGATCCACGGCCACACGCACACCTTCTTCGACTACCGCGTCGGCAACACGCGCGTGGTGTGCAATCCGCGCGGCATCCCGGGGGAGACGACCGGCTTCCGGCCGGAGCTGGCCGTCGAGGTGTGACGGGCTGCGGGACTTGGAGTCGACCTGGAAAAACGGAACTACTTCACACCCGGCGCCTCCGAACTCGGGAATCCGGTACGAATTGCTTCCCCGCCGGGCTTCCCGCGCGGCGATAATGCACGCGACACGGAATCCGTGAGCCACCCGGTGTCGAGCAATCGATCCAGATTGTCCGGGTAGCGTCGGGGAGGGGCGACCAGACGAGGCTGCGAATGCAACAATGCCCAAGCGTCCCTGAATTGGCGCCGCACCTGGACCCCAGGTCCGGCGAAAAAATGCGGGAGCTCAACCCGAGGCGGCGTCCCTTTCGCGCCCTGGCTGCCGCGCTCTTCTGCGCCGCGCTGGGGTGCACCCTGGTCGCCGGCTGCTCCCGCTCGGGCAAAGATCCGGAGAGCACCGGTCCGCAGGGAAGCGGCGTCGATCTGGCGAAGGTGCCCCCGTCAGCCTATGCCCTGCCGAGCGACGCTGAAGCGGCGCGCTTCCTGAACCAGGCGTCCTTCGGCGCGACCGAGAGCGAAATCGCCAAGCTGCGGCAGTATGGCTACAGCGCAATCCTGGAGGACCAGTTCTACATGCCCGGCGCCTCCCACGAGGCGTATATCAACCAGGTAAGCGCAAGCCTTCCCGCGGGCCAGAGTTTGAGCGACGACCACGTAATGCAGACGTTTTGGAAGCAGGCGGCGACCGGCCAGGACCAGTTGCGCCGCCGGGTCGCGTTCGCGCTGTCGCAAATCTTTGTCGTTTCCCTTCAGGACGACAACATCGCCAATTTCCGGCGCGGCCTTGCGTCGTATATGGACATGCTCGGCCGAAACGCCTTCGGCAACTACCGCCAGCTGCTCCAGGACGTGACGCTGCACCCGATGATGGGCCTGTACCTGTCGCACCTGCGCAACCAGAAGGAGGATCCGGCGCGCAATCGCGTGCCCGACCAGAATTACGCGCGCGAGGTGATGCAGCTTTTCTCGATCGGCCTGTACCAATTGAACCCCGACGGCACGCTAGCGCTGGTGAGCGGCCTGCCCGTCGAGACCTACGACCCCGATGACATCGTCGGCCTCTCGCGCGTGTTCACCGGATTCAGCTGGGCGGGCCCGGACAAAACCAACACGCGCTTCAACGGCGGCGGCACGCAGGATCCGAACCGCGAAGTGCTGACCATGCAGAGCTACCCGCAATTCCACTCGATATCGGTGAAGAATTTCCTCGGAGCGACCATCGCGGCGAACGCCACCTCCGATCCCGACGGCGATTTGACCTTCGCGCTCGACGCGATCGCCAACCACCCGAACGTCGGCCCGTTCATCGGACGGCAGCTCATCCAGCGCCTGGTGACCAGCAACCCGACGCCGGCATACGTCGGGCGCGTCGCCCAGGCGTTCAACACCGGGCGCTTCACCTCGAAGTTGTGGAGCGCGGGTACGGGTCAGCGCGGCGATCTGCGCGCGACGATCGCGGCGATCCTGCTCGATCCCGAAGCGCGGAGCGCGGTGCCGCCCGGCGACCCGACCTTCGGCAAGACGCGCGAGCCCATTCTCAGGCTCGCCCACTGGATGCGCGCCTTCAATGCGCGTTCCGCCTCGGGCAACTTCCTGCTGGGCGTCACCGACGATCCGGCCGGCTCGCTCGGCCAGTCGCCGATGCGCTCGCCGACGGTGTTCAATTTCTACCGGCCCGGCTACGTGCCGCCCAACACACCGATCGCAACGGCGGGGCTGGTCGCCCCCGAGCTGCAGATCGTCAACGAGGTCTCGGTGGTCGGCTACTCGAGATTCATGCAAGGCGCGGTGCCGAATGGCGTCGGCTCGAACACGGATATCCGGCCGGACTACACCGCCGAGCTGGCGCTCGCCCACGACGCCAATCTCCTGGTCGACCGCGTGAGCCTGCTTCTCACCGCCGGGTCGATGAGCGCGACGACGAGGTCGCTCATCATCAACACGGTCAACTCGGTCACGATGCCAGCCACCAACCAGACGACTGCCCGCCAGAACCGGGTCCGCCTCGCGGTGTTTTTCACGCTGTCGTCGCCAGACTATCTCGTGCAGAAATAAGCCTCGGAGCCAACCCATGCGCGCGTCCCGCCGCCAGTTCCTAAAGACCTGCTCGCTCATGTCCGTGGCCGGGGCGGCCGGTCCCTTCGCCCTCAACCTCGCCGCGATCAGCGCGGCCTCGGCGGCGACCTCCCCGGGCTACAAGGCCCTCGTGTGCCTTTTCTTCTACGGCGGGAACGATCATACCAATACCTTCATTCCCTACGACCCGACGTCCACCGACGGAGTGTCCTACGACCAGTACCTGGCATCACGGGACACGATCGCCATTCCTTACGCTCAGCTCGCCGCTACCTCGACGGGCGCGGTCGCGTCGCAGGGCGGACACTCGTTTGCGTTCCATCCCGCGCTGACCGCGTTCAAGGCGCACTGGGACGCGGGCAAGCTCGCGGTGGTGGCCAACGTCGGGCCGCTCATCGTACCGACGAGCCGGGCGCAGTACCAACAATCGAACTGGCCCAAGCCCCCGAAACTTTTCTCGCACAACGACCAGCAGTCGGTGTGGCAGGCATATCAGCCCATCGGTGAAGGCGCGAAGATCGGCTGGGGCGGCCGGATCGGCGACCTGCTCATGAGCCAGAACACGAACACCCTGTTCACGTGCATTTCGGCGGGCGGCAACTCCGTGTTCCTTTCGGGCGCAAGCGCCCTTCAATACCAAGTCGGTTCGAGCGGCCCGCAGCGTGTCACAGCCATACCTCCCACCGCTACGTTATTCGGCTCATCGGCCGCGCCGGCCGCATACGAGACTCTCATCAAGAGCACGAGCCCGAACCTGTTCGAGAACGAGCTCGGCGTGGTAACGAATCGCTCGATCACGGCAAACCAGCAACTGACCGCCGCCCTCCAGGGCGCGCCGGTACTCAACCCCACGGTCCCCCAGAACAACAATCTCGCGTCGCAACTCAGTGTTGTGGCCCGGATCATCTCCGTCGCCGACGCGCTCGGGACGAACCGGCAGGTGTTCCTGGTCAGCATCGGCGGCTTCGACAACCACGATGTCCTGCTCACCCAGCATGCCCAGCAACTGACGCAGGTGAACAACGCGGTGAACGCGTTCTACGCCTGGCTCGTGCAGTTGGGCGTGCAGAATCAAGTGACGCTCTTTACCGCTTCGGACTTCGGCCGCACGCTCACCTCGAACGGCGATGGGTCCGACCACGGCTGGGGTTCGCATCACTTCGTGCTAGGCGGCGCGGTCCAGGGCGGCAATGTATACGGAACGTTCCGACCGACGACGTTCTTCAGCTCCGCCAACTCCAATCCCGTCGATATCGGGCAGGGAAATATGGTGCCGGAAATCGCTGTCGACCAGTACGCCGCGACCTTCGCGCGCTGGCTCGGCGTGAGCGACGCCGACGTACCGCTAGTCCTGCCGAACGTGCCGAACTTCGGCAGCTCGCGCTATCTCGCCTTTCTCTAGTGGTGGGGCGTCAGCCGCGCCGCCAGGTGCCCAGCGAAATCCCCACGGGCGCGCAGCCCTCGCCAACCGGGATCTGCACGGGTCGCCAGGCGATCGCGTTGCCGTCCTCAGACAGACTGCCCTCGGCGGGAAACTCGCCGACCGGCGTCGCGCATCGCCTGCCGTTCTGCTCCGACTCGAGCGCGGTGCGGATCGGCACCACGCCGACGAGCCGCCGGCCCTCGAGCCTGCCGCGGAACACCGGCCGGTTCGGATACTCCCTGCCGATGCAGTCGGGCGTGCGGCAGCTTTCCACGAGCACGATCTCGACCGCGTCCCGCGCTGCCCGCAGCTCGTACCAGCTGAAGCTGTTGCGCCACTTTCCGGAAACGCCGCCCGGCTCCGCCGCATCCTTCGCCGACTTCACCTCGTCGGCGCGCCGCACCCGATCGGCGAGCGGATCGAAGAACGGCACGCCCGCGGGCAGCGGCGCGGGCTTGACCCGCGCGGACGCTGCCGGCTGCGCGAGTGGAATGTCCGGCTGGCCCGCTGAAGTGCAGGGCTGCGGGTTGAAGCAGCGCGCCCCGCAACCGCGCGTCGCGAGGCTCCCGGTCAGGGAAGCGCGCGCTGATTCACAGGCTGCGCCCGAACCGAAGGGGCCTTCCTTCCCGTTGCTGCCCATGCCGATCTTGGCGCAGCCCGAGCAGTACCAGTCAAAGGAATAGGTGACTGCGGCGCGCGTTGGTCCCGAGAAAAAAGCCGCTGCGGCAACGAGCAGAAGCGCCCGGCGCACTAAGCCTGCCCCTCCCGCTTGCACTGGTAAATCACCTCGTAGGCCTTTTCGGCGATCTTGTCGTCGGCGAGGCAGGCCACTGCGGCGATGAAGTCCTTGGGCGCCTTTGCGATCAGGAGATCGGACACCCAAGCATGCACCAGCGCGTGGCGCTCCGAATCGGGAAGCGAAAGCAGGTGCTCGAGCCGCCGGTTGACGTCGCCGTTCTCGCAGGCAACGCGCAGCATGGTAATGAAGCTCTCGATGTCGGCGACCGACCGGTCGCGGCGCTTGAAGACGGATGCCAAGGTGTCGGAGAACGACACGAATCAGCGGTCCTTGCCTGCGCGCGGTCTCGATGCCGACTTGGGCGGAAGTGCAGACACGAAATCCAGGCTGAGCTTCATCCAAGACGCCAGGTCCTCGTCCGATTCAAAACCGGGCGGCGCAACATACACGAACCCGTTAAGAGGCTTGCCGGTGAAATCCATCTTGCGCGCGTGGGGCTTCTTCAGCGCTTGATTGTACTGCGCCGGACCGACCCGGACCATGAGCGTGTCGCCGACGACGCCGCAGGTCATGTGGCCGGAAACCATGAAAGCGATGCCGCCGAACATGCGCTTTTCGGCGACTTGCGCGTGTGGAGGATAGGCCTCCCTCAAACGCTGGGCGACGCCTTCGTCGTATGCCATGGTTCCTTACGTCTGAAGCTGAATTCAGCGGCGCGCTTCAGCTCATCCAGCGCGATGGGATGTTAGCCATTCGACCACTCGCTGTGCATCCGCGTCCGATGGGAAGACAGGATAGAGCACTTCTTCGATCCGGCCCGTGCGGGCAACCAGTGTGAGGCGCTTGATGAGGGCAAGGCCGGCGAAGGTAAAGGTCGGCAGCCGCAAGGTTCGCGCGAATTCCAGCTGCACGTCGCTTAGAAGCGGAAACGGTAGATCGAGCCTCTCAACGGCTTCCGATTGATACTCGGTGTCTTGTGTACTGAGGCCGTAGACCGTTGCGTCCAAGGCGGCAAGTTCTGCGTGGTGGTCGCGGTAGGCGCAGGACTGCGGCGTACAACCGCGTGCACCGGGAATGGCGTTCCACGCCGCAGCCCCACCCAGAGGCTCTTGATCAGGCCGACCGGTTCTTGGATAACAATAGACAACGAGCCAAGGCTGACCTTCTTTGGATAGATCGACCCTTGCTCCGGAAGTGGCCCTCAATCCGATTGATGGAAGCATCAACCCACGAAGGTGATGGCACGCTCCATCGTCTGATGGGACAGGCAAGCCTTCAGGAAGAGCGTAGAGATTGTCAGTTCGCATATGGCTAAACGTGAAATCATCTTCCGAAAAACCAACTAATCTGCCTTGCCAGGCTACCCTCGCAGAATATGTTCCGCAAAATCAAAACTGTTCGCTGTGTTTTTTCAAAGCACGCTCTTGATAGGCTGCGCGCGGAAGGTCAAGTACCTGTTTTCTCAAGAGGCGAAACCTTGCGCGACGGCAGCGTGTCCGGATAATCCTTACGACGAAGTCCGGGTTTTCCCTTGGAGAGAAACGACGCTCTGTATAATTCCGCACCACGCGTCCGGAAAACCACCATGCCCTCCTTCGACATCGTCTCCGAAGTCAACAAGGTCGAGCTGAAGAACGCCGTCGACCAGGCCAACAAGGAGGTCGCCAACCGCTTCGACTTCAAGGGCTCGGACGCGCGCATCGAGCAGGCGGAGCTGGTGATGACGCTCTACGCCGACGACGAGTTCAAGCTGAGGCAGGTGACCGACGTTCTCCTCTCCAAGTGCGCGAAACGCGGCGTGGATGCGCGCCTGTTCGACACTCAGGGCATCGAGAAGATCGGCGGCACGAAGGTAAAGCAGCCTATCAACGTGAAAATCGGCATCGAGCAGGAAAAAGCGAAGACCATCGTCAAGCTCATCAAGGACTCGAAGATGAAGGTCCAGGCGAGCATCCAGGGAACCGCGGTGCGCATCTCCGGGGCGAAGAAGGACGATCTCCAGGCGGCGATCCAGCTGGTGCGCAAGTCGGTGACCGACATGCCGCTGCAGTTCCAGAATTTCCGCGACTGATTCAGCCCCCGCTCAGCGCGCCGACGATGATGACTTCGTCGGAAGGTGCGAGCGCCGCGCCGATGCCACGCGCCTGCTCGCCGTTGACGAAGATCCTGATGTGGCGGCGGATCGCGTCCTGCTCGTCGATCATGCGAAAGCGGATCCCCGGATAGCGTCGGTCGAGCTCGGCGAGAAGCTCGGCGAGCGTCGCCCCGCGCGCCTCGACGAGCGCGCTGCCGCCGGTGTAGTCGCGCAGTTGCGAAGGGATGGCGACGTTCAAGCGGTCACCGCCTCCACCGAGTAGATTTCCGGCAGATGCCGCGCGATGCAAGTCCACTGCGCGCCTTCCCTCGCGCCCATCCACACCTCGCCGCTCGTGGTGCCGAAATACACGCCCACCGGATCGCGTGCGTCGGCGCACATCGACTGGCGCTTTACCGTGAACCAGCCCTGACTCCGCGGCAGTCCCCGGTCCTGGCGGCGCCAGCTCTTTCCGGCGTCGCGCGACACGTAGGCGGCCGGCTTGCCTCCGGGGCTCACGCGCGGCCACACGCTGCCGCCGTCCATCGGAAACACCCAGACGGTGTCGGGGTCGCGCGGGTGCAGCACCATGGGAAAGCCGATGTCGCCGATTTTCTTCGGCATCGCCTTGCCGATGCGCTCCCAGGTCTCGCCGGGACGGTCGAGTCGGTAGATGCCGCAGTGGTTCTGCTGGTAGAGGCGGTCGGGGGCGAGCGGGTGCAGCCGCAGGCAGTGCACGTCCTGGCCGTACTCCGGGTCTTTCACCGGCAGGAAATCAGCGGCGACACCCCGATTGAGAGGGCGCCAACCCTCGCCGCCGTCCAGACTCTCGAATGTGCCGCCCGGCGAGGTTGCGATGTAGAGGTGCCGTGAATCGCGGGGATCGACGTTGATCGAGTGCAGTATCGCGCCATCGGGAGTCGTCTGCTCCTGCTCGCCGAGGAGCCAGGTCTTACGCAAGGGGTTGGCGTTGAAGCCGGCAACGCCGTCCCAGGTGACTCCGCCGTCCCCGGAGCGAAACAAGCCGGGCGGCGAGACGCCCGCGTACCACACGCCGGGCCCGGAGACATGCCCCGGCGATAGCCAGAAAACGTGCTCGACCGCCAGCCCCTTCTCGCCTTCGGCCGCTTTCGGGAAGGCCGGTGGCCGCTGCGCCTCCTTCCAGGTACGCCCCTTGTCCGTCGAGCGGAACACGGTCGGCCCGAGGTGGCCGGCGCGCGCGGCGCACAAGAGCGTCTTTCCGTCGCGCGGGTCGAGCACGACGTGGTTGACGATCTGCCCAAGGAAATGCGGGCCGGCGGGCGTCCAGCGCCGTCGGGCGCGGTCCGACTTCAGGAGGAATGCGCCCTTGCGCGTTCCGACGAGGAGCGTCACCGGGCCCGAGGCGGGACGGCGGGTCTTGCTCGAACGTTGCGGCATGACGGTTCCTCCTGGTTATCGCAGTCCTTCGATCCAGCGGTCGTAGAGGCGGTCGGCGACCTCATGGAGCGAGCGCACGCGCTCGCCGAGCCTTTCATGCATTTGCTCCGGCGTCTGCACCGAGGCGCTCACCGTTGGCACCCGCTCCTTTTCCCAATCCGCGCACCAGGCGCTGATCAGCTCGGGGGTCATCTCGACGTGGCACTGCATGCCCAGGTGCTTACCGAGCGCGAACGCCTGGTTGGCGCAATAGGGACTGGCGGCGAGCCGGGTCGAGCCGGGGGGAGGGGTAAAGGTCTCGCCGTGCCAGTGGAAGCCGGAGAACTCCCGGGTCGGCCCGAACCATTCGCGTGCCACGGGGTGGTCCTCGATGCTCACCAGGCCCCAGCCGATTTCCTCCACCGGGTTGCGCGTCACCTGGCCGCCCAGCGCCTTGGAAATGAGCTGCCCCCCCAGGCAGTGCCCGAGCACCGGAATATCCGCGTCGACCGCCTTGTTTACCAGCGCGAGCACGCGGGGGATCCACGGGAGCTCGTCATTGACGCTCATCGGCCCGCCCATGAACGCCAGTCCCGAGAAATCGCCGGGGTCCGCCGGCACCGCCTCGCCGGCGTCCACCTTGACGATCGTCCAGGGAATACGGCGCGAATCCAGAAAGATGGCAAAATAGCCCGGCCCTTCGGTGCTGCTGTGGCGGAATATAGCGACGGGCTTCATTGGGGAGGTTCGATGTCCACCTTGCGCCTGGTTATTGTTATTGTAATCGCGCCGCTTGCCCTGTTCTCAGCGCGTGCCTTCGGCGCCGACGTCAATGTCATCGGGCTCTTTCCCGGCAAGGCGGTGGTGACGATCGACGGCGGGGCCCCGCGCGTACTCTCGGCCGGCCAGAAGACTGCCGAGGGCATCGTCCTGCTCTCGACCGACCGCGAATCGGCGACCTTCCTCATCAACGATCGGAAGAAAACACTCGCCATCGGCCAGCACCATTCCGGTCCGGCACCCGCGTCTTCCTCCCAGAGCGTCACCCTCACGGCGGATCCCCGCGGCCACTTCTTCGTCGAGGGCCAGATCAACGGCGGGCCGGTGCGCTTCCTGGTCGACACGGGCGCCACCTCGATCGCCTTGTCCGCAGCGGACGCACGACGGCTCGGCATCGACTACCACAGCGGCCAGCCCGGCCTGATGGGAACGGCAAACGGGACCGCGACCGCCTACCGCGTGCGGCTCGACAACGTTCGCGTCGGCGAGATCGTAGTGAACAACGTCGAGGGTGCGGTCCTGGAGGGCAGCCAGATGCCGGTGGCGCTGCTCGGCATGAGCTTCCTCAACCGCATGGAGATGAGGCGCGAGGGGCAGTTCATGGTGCTTACGCGGCGATTCTAAGGACGAGCCGGTTCCGACCGGTCGGAGTTCCACCGCTCGTAACGGGGAAGCCGAGGCGTCAGCCGAGGTCGGGGCCCTGAATCAGGCCGCGCGAGCTTGATGTGCGGCCGGTCGTTGAGACTACTTCTCGGTCTTGTCTTTCTCGATCAGCGCGTAGGCGGAGTGGTTGTGGATGGACTCGAAGTTCTCCGACTCCACGACGTACGACTCGATGCGCTTGTCCCGGTTCAGGTCGGCGGCGATGTCGCGCACCAAGTCCTCGACGAACCTGGGATTGTCGTAGGCACGCTCGGTTACGAATTTCTCGTCTGGGCGCTTGAGCAGGCCGTACAGCTCGCTGGAGGCGTGCTTTTCGGCGTAGCCGACCAGCTCCTCGATCCATACGAATCCCTTGGTACGCGCGGTGATGGTCACGTGCGAGCGCTGGTTGTGCGCGCCGTAGTCGGAAATGCGCTTCGAGCACGGGCACAGGCTCGTGACCGGCACCACGACTTTCATCCTGAAGCACTTCTCACCCTTGGCGATCTCGCCGGCGAAGGTCACTTCGTAGTCCATCAGGCTCTTCACCTTCGATACCGGCGCGGCCTTGTTGATGAAATACGGGAAGGCCATTTCGATGCGTCCCGACTGCGCCTCGAGCCGCTCGACCATTTCGTCGAGCATGACCTGGAAGGTGTCGACCGAGATCTCGCGCTCGTGCGCGTTGAGTATCTCGACGAAGCGCGACATGTGCGTGCCCTTGAACTGGTGCGGCAGGCCCACGTACATGTTGAACGTGGCGATGGTGTGCTGGGTGCCGCCGGAACGCTCCGCAACGCGGATCGGGTGGCGGATGGCCTTGATGCCGACCTGATCGATCGCCAGCTTTCGCCGGTCCTCGGAACTCTGCACGTCGGGGATGGCGAGCGGATCGCGGGTGTTCATCGAGAGTCTTTCTCGGGAGATGGCTCAGAATTGGACGATTCTAACATGCGTGCCGTTCCCGCCTTTTCAAGTGTCTCCCCCTGGCGTGGGAGCTTTCGCCCGCTTCCTAACCCAGCCGCGCGCGAATCGCCGCGACGATGCCCGACTTGTCGAGGCCGACCGACGCCAGCAATTGCGCCTGGTCGCCGTGATCGACGAAGCGGTCGGGAAGCCCCAGCTGCAGCAGCGGGGTGAAGATCGAGCGGGCGGCGAGCGCCTCGGCCACCGCGCTCCCGGCGCCGCCCATGATCGCGTTCTCCTCGAGGGTGACGAGAAGCCCGTGCGTTGCAGCCAGCTGTGCCGCGAGGTCCGCGTCCACGGGCTTCACGAAGCGCATGTCGGCGACGGTCGCACCCAGTTCCTCGCCCGCATCGAGCGCGGGGTGCAGCACGGGGCCAAAAGCGAGAATGGCGACGCCTCGTTTGCCGCCGGCCCCGCGCCGCAGCACTTCGCCCTTTCCGATCGGCAGCGCGCGCATCTCCGCCTTCACGTCCGCGCCTGGGCCGCTGCCGCGCGGATAGCGGACTGCCGCCGGCTGCTCGAGTGCGAACGCGGTGAACAGCATCTGCCGACACTGGTTCTCGTCGCTCGGCGTCATCACGACCATGTTGGGAACGCAGCGCAGGAAACTCAGATCGAAAGCGCCGTTGTGCGTGGCGCCGTCGCCGCCGACCAGCCCGGCGCGATCCAGCGCGAACACGATCGGCAGCTTCTGGATGCAGACATCGTGGATCAGCTGGTCGTAGCCGCGCTGGAGAAAAGTCGAGTAGATCGCGAGCACCGGCTTCAGGCCCTCGCAGGCGAGGCCCGCGGCGAATGTCACCGCGTGCTGCTCGGCAATGCCGACATCGAAGTAGCGCTCCGGAAATTCCGCTGCGAAGCGGACCATCCCGGAGCCCTCGCGCATCGCCGGCGTGATGCCGACCAGGCGCGAATCGAGAGTCGCCATGTCGCAAAGCCACTGGCCGAACACCTGCGTATAGGTCGGCTTTCCGCTGCTAGCCTTCTTGATTCCCTCGGCGGGATCGAACTTGCCCGGCCCGTGATAGAGCACCGGGTCCGCCTCGGCGAGCTTGTAGCCCTGCCCCTTTTTGGTAACCACGTGCAGGAACTGCGGTCCTTTCAGCGCCTTGATGTTCTTCAGCGTCGGAATCAGCGAATTCAGGTCGTGGCCGTCGATCGGCCCGACGTAGTTGAAGCCGAACTCCTCGAACAGCGTCGACGGAACGACCAGCCCCTTGGCATGCTCCTCGACTTTCTTGGCGAGCTCTAGGAGCGGCGGGACACCCCCGAGGACCTTCTCGCCGGCCCGCTTGGCCGCCGCGTAAAAGCCGCCCGACATCAGCCGCGCCAGATAACGATTGAGCGCTCCGACCGCGGGCGAGATCGACATGTCGTTGTCGTTGAGGATAACGAGCAGATCGGTGTCCATGACGCCTGCGTTGTTGAGGGCCTCGAAGGCCATGCCGGCCGACATCGCGCCGTCTCCGATCACCGCGATCACGTGGCGCCGCTTGTGGCCGGTTTCGCCTTTCAGCCTCGAAGCCTGGGCCATGCCGAGTGCCGCGCTTATCGAGGTACTCGAATGCGCGGTTCCGAACGTGTCGTACTCGCTTTCGCTTCTGCGCGGGAATCCCGAGATCCCGCCCTGCATGCGCAGCCGCGCCATGGCCTCGCGGCGGCCGGTGAGGATCTTGTGCGCGTAGGTCTGGTGCCCGACATCCCACACGATGCGGTCCCGAGGCGTATCGAACACGTAGTGGAGCGCGATGGTCAGCTCGACCGTGCCCAGGTTCGAGGACAGGTGGCCGCCCGTCTGGCTGACCGACGTCAGAACGTAGGCGCGCAACTCTTCCGCCAGCCGCTGCAATCCCGCGCGGTCCAGACTGCGCAGCGCCGCCGGATCGTCGATGGTCTTCAGCAGCTCGTAGCGGGTCGGTTCGCATGCAGGCGAACCGGATTCCGGGCGCGTTCCGGGAAGATCCGCCTGTCCGATGGCGCTCATGGCCCGGGATTATGCGGCAATTCCCCGCGGACCGCCGGATCCTCCGGCCGCGTTCGTGCAAAAGCCATGCAAGGCGGCCGCATCGCCTCCAGGCCAGGCCCTGCCGGAGGAGCCCGCTCAGAACTTTCGCAGAACGATGAAATCCGCCAATTCGGAAAGACGGCGCGTCCCCGCGCCCCGCCCGGAAAGCGCGGCCTGCGCCTGTTGGCGCAGTTCCTCGGCGAGCGCTCTTGCGCGCGCCAGACCGAGCACCGAAACGTAGGTCGGCTTGTGATTGGCGGCGTCCTTGCCGGCGGTCTTGCCCAGGGTCGCCGTGGAGGATTCTTGGTCGAGGATGTCATCCACCACTTGAAAGGCCAGGCCGATGCAATTCGCGTAACGATCGTAACGCGCCAGCTGCTCGGGCCCGGGCGCCTTCGAGCAGCGCGCGCCGAGCGCGACCGACGCCCGGATCAGCGCGCCGGTCTTGTGGATGTGCATATGCTCGAGCTCGGGCAGGCTCAGCACCTGCCCCACGCTAGCGAGATCGATCGCCTGGCCGCCCGCCATGCCGCGGCTGCCGCAGGCTGCCGCGAATATCTTGATCATCTCGATCTGCGTGGCGGGATCGTCGGCTAGACGCTGCTCGGTGAGCAGCTGAAACGCCAGCGCCTGCAGGCTGTCGCCTGCCAGCAGGGCGGTGGCCTCGTCGAACTCGACGTGGCACGTGGGTTTCCCGCGGCGAAGCACGTCGTTGTCCATGCAAGGGAGGTCATCGTGGACGAGCGAATAGGCATGAACGCACTCGACGGCGCAGGCCACGACTTCGAACCGCAGCGGATCGCCACCGGGATCGCCTGCGACCGCTTCGCCCGCGGCAAACACCAGCAGCGGGCGCACGCGCTTGCCCCCGCCCAGGACCGCGTAACGCATCGCCTCGTGCAGGCGCTGCGGGGCAATTCTCTCCGAGGGAAGAAAACGTGCCAGAGCAGCTTCGACACGCGCCTGGACGTTTGCCATCCAGGCGGTAAAGTCATTGTTGGTCGTCACCGGGGAAGTTTTTCAAGGTGTTTTCTTCGAGCACCTTGACTTGCTGTTGCGCGCGGGCGAGGACTCCCTGGCAGTGCTGGGCCAGCTCCAGGCCGCGCTTGTGGGCGGCGAGGGACTGCTCGAGCGTGAGCTTCCCCGACTCCATGCTGGCAACGATCTTCTCCAGTTCGGCAAGAGCGGCCTCAAAGCTCTCGGGCTGTTCGGGCTTGGCAGGTTTGGACATGGGTCGCGACGCTGCCCACTCGGGACACGCCGTTCTGGAAAAGGGCAAAAATAGCCTATGGGGGAGGCAGGGTCAAATTGATCTCTGAAAAAAGCTCTTCCTGAAAGGAAAAATCGCTGGAAGGCGAGGGGAAAAGGGGCTAGAATCGCGCGCATTTTAATTGATTGCCATCGGGAGTTCTCACCCAATATGTCCGACCTGCCCAGTTCACGGAAGCTGAATCCAAATACCTCACAGCTTCCCGTGTCGTGGTATCTGGAGCCACGCGTCTTCGAACTGGAGCAAGAGCTGCTGTTCGCCACCGGCCCCGGCTACGTCGGCCACGAGCTGATGGTGCCCAACCCGGGCGACTACCACGTGCTTGACTGGATGAATCGCGGCAAGGTGCTGGTGCGCAACACCAACGGCATCGAACTCCTCTCGAACGTCTGCCGGCACCGGCAGTCGACGTTGCTGCAGGGGCGCGGTAACGCGACCAATATCGTATGCCCGCTGCATCGCTGGACCTACGACATGCAGGGCGAGCTCCTCGGCGCCCCGCATTTCCCCGACAATCCCTGCCTGAATCTGGGTAGCAGCAAGCTGCAGAACTGGCGCGGTCTGCTGTTCTCCGGTAAGCGCGACGTCGGCCGCGACCTCGCCGGGCTTTCGCTCGCCGACCAGTTCGATTTCTCCGGCTACCTGCTGGACCATGTCGAAACGATGGAACTCGATCAGAACTGGAAGACCTTCATCGAGGTGTATCTCGAGGACTACCACGTCGTGCCGTTCCATCCCGGGCTCGGAAATTTTGTCACCTGCGACGATCTCAAGTGGGAACTGAACGACGCCTGGTCGGCGCAGACGGTGGGCGTCAAGGACGGCTTCGCCAAGCCCGGCACCCCCGCGTACGCCAAGTGGCACCAGGCGCTGATGCGATTCCTCGATGGCCGTGTGCCCAGGCAGGGCGCCATCTGGTTCCTCTACTACCCCAACGTGATGATCGAGTGGTACCCGCATGTGCTCGTCGTCAGCACCCTGTTGCCGCGCTCGCCGGCGCTCACCACCAACGTCGTCGAGTTCTACTACCCCGAGGAGATCGTGCACTTCGAGCGGGAATTCATCGAGGCCGAGCGCACCGCCTACATGGAAACCGCGATCGAAGACGACGAGATCGCCAAGCTCATGGATCGCGGTCGCCGCGCGCTCTACGAGCGTGGGGACAACGAAGTCGGGCCGTACCAGTCGCCCATGGAAGACGGCATGATGCATTTCCACGAGTACATCCGCCGGGGCCTCGCCGGAAACGCGTAGGAAGCGGCCGTCCTTCCGGACCCGCCTGTCCCGCGGTTAAGATAGCGCCATGATCCTGATGGCGCTCGCCGAAACCGAGATCCTCGCGCAACACTTGGACGATCCCGACTGGGTGGTGTTCGATTGCCGCCACGACCTTGCCGATCCGGGTCGCGGGCGCGCCGACTTCCTGAAATCGCACGTCCCGGGAGCGCGCTTCGCGCACTTGGACGACGACCTGTCCGGGCCCCGCAACGGGAAAAACGGACGCCATCCCCTCCCCAATCCCTCCGTGCTTGCGGAAAGACTCGGGCGGGCGGGCGTCGATTCGGGCAAGCAGGTCGTCGCTTACGATGCGCAAGGGGGCCTGTTCGCGGCCAAGTTATGGTGGCTGCTGCGCTGGCTCGGGCACCTTCCGGTCGCGGTGCTCGACGGCGGCTGGAACCAGTGGACTGCCGAAGGGCGTCCGCAGACCGCGGACGTGTCTGCGCCGCGGGCGGCGCAGTTTTCCGGGCAAGCCGACGATAGCTGGGTGGACGCGCAATTCGTGCTTGGCAGCCTCGGCGAGCCCGGCAGCGTGCTTCTCGATGCCCGAGCGCCCGACCGCTTCCGCGGCGAGAACGAAACACTCGACCCGGTGGGCGGGCGCATTCCGGGTGCGCGCAACCGCTTTTTCCGGGACAACCTGGATGCGAAGGGTTGTTTCAAGCCTCCGCAGATGCTCGCGGCAGAACTCTCCGCGGCGCTCGGGGGTGCGCGCCCGGAGCGCAGCGTGCACTATTGCGGCTCGGGCGTTTCGGCCGCGCACAATCTCCTGGCGATGGAAATCGCCGGCTTGCGCGGCGCCCGCCTCTACCCGGGCTCCTGGAGCGAATGGTGCGCCGACTCTTCGCGACCCGTGGCGGCGGGTGAGCCGCAACCGGGCTGATGAGTCACCCATGGCGCTCGGATGGCTTGCCGACTCGATCCTCGTCCTTCACGTCTTGTTCGTGTTGTTCGTCGTGGGTGGCCTTGCCTTGATTCTCGCCGGGGCGCGACGCTGGAGCTGGATCCGCAACCGGGCGTTCCGCACGCTGCATCTTACGGCGATCGCCTTCGTCGCGATCGAAGCTCTCCTCGGCATCACCTGCCCGCTGACGCGCTGGGAAGACCTGCTGCGAGCCACCCGACCCGAAGAGCGCAGTTTCATCGGAAGGTGGCTTGCGCGCTTTCTCTACTACGATTTCCCGGAATGGGTCTTTGCCTCGGCCTATTTCGCCTTCGCTCTAACGGTCGCCTGGGCCTGGCGCGCGATTCCGCCGCATTCAAGGCGGGCGCCACCATGAACGCTGAATTGCACGGACTACGATGAAGCAGTACCTGGATCTCATGCGCCACGTGCTGGAGCACGGGGCGAAAAAGACCGATCGCACCGGGACCGGTACGTTGTCCACGTTCGGCTGGCAGATGCGCTTCGACCTGCGGCAGGGTTTTCCTCTGCTCACCACCAAGAAAATCCACCTCAAGTCGATCGTCTACGAGCTGCTTTGGTTCCTGCGGGGCGACACCAACGTGCGCTGGCTGCAGGAGCGCGGCGTAAGCATCTGGGACGAGTGGGCAGACGAGCGCGGCGAACTCGGCCCCGTGTACGGCTCGCAGTGGCGCAGCTGGCCGTCAGCCGGCGGCGGCTCGATCGACCAGATCGCGCAGGTCTTGAAATCGATCCGCGAGCGCCCCGACTCGCGCCGCCATGTCGTCACCGCCTGGAATCCGGCCGAGATCGACCGCATGAAGCTGCCGCCGTGCCACGCGCTCTTCCAGTTCTACGTCGCCGAGGGCGAGCTCTCCTGCCAGCTCTATCAGCGCAGCGCCGATATCTTCCTCGGCGTGCCGTTCAACATCGCCTCGTACGCGCTGCTTACCCTGATGACCGCGCGGGTCACGGGCTTGAAAGCCGGCGAATTCGTCCACGTCCTGGGCGACGCGCATCTGTACCTCAACCATCTCGACCAGGCGAAGGAGCAGCTGTCGCGCACACCCAGGCCGCTGCCGCGCATGCGGCTCGACCCGGCTGCGACCGACATCTTCGGCTTTCGCTACGAGGATTTCACCCTGGAAGGCTACGATCCGCACCCGGCGATCAAGGCACCGATCGCAGTCTAGCCGGCTCGAGCCGCGTCGGCGGCGGGGCGGCGCAGTAAGGCCGCAGGCGCAACCGGCATGCCTGCCTGAGGAATGCCGGCCGGCCCGGACGCACCATCGATCGGAACGCCGAGCAAGACCCGGTGCGTTTCCTTTCCGGCGGCATCGCGGTAGACCAGCTCATTCGTGTCGAACTCGTATTCCGGATGTCGCTGGTCGTTCCACTCGTTCAGGAAGTACGTGTAGAAGGGCACGAACAGTCCGTTGCGTGGCTCGCGGTGCTGGAGCGCGAAGACGTACTCGGGCTGTTGGCTGACCTGGAATCCGCTGTGGCAGTGCTGCACCCAGACGTGGTCGCCGAGCACGACCACCTTCCAGAAAGGCTCCTCCTCGTAGAACTTGAGTTTCACCTGCTTTCCCAGCCTGCGCAGCCCGGAGAGGTACGCGATGCTCGCCTCGATCTCGGTTTGCAGGGTGAGCACGGTGATGTCCGGCGGCAGGGAGTCAGCACGCCGGCGCATGTGCATCCCCACCGGGCTGAGCAGCATCACCCTTACTTCGTAGGCTTTCTCCAACGTTCCACGCAGCAGACTTTCGTCCGAGACGAAGGTGTCGTAGCCGGTCAGCGTCAGGACGAACGCGTCACGTGCTGCCGGAAGCTGCTTCACCAGGACGCGCTCACGCCAGCGCGTCAGCCATCCGCGTCCGCCGTTCCGTGCGTAGACGAGGGATGCAAGCCGCGCGATCCGCACTTTCTGCCGGCCGTCCCAGGCGATCTTGGCGAGATTGAAGAGCAGCGCGAGTATTGAGGCAAGGCCGATCTCGCTGGCGAGCAGAAAACTGGCGTTGCTTTCGACCTTCGGCCACCACTGATTCAGGATGTAGCTTGCGCCTTGCGGCAGCGAGAAGGCGACGGCAACCGCAAGCAGGGTCATGAGGCCGTGCGAGAGGATCTGTTTCAGGCTGACCCACAGGCTGTGCGCCTGTATTCCCTGGTGCATCTGCATCAACGCTGCCACGCCCGTTCGGTCCTGCCCGCACGCGCGGCAACCGCGTGCAGGGTGCGAGTCGCCGTATCCTCGAGCGGCCCGCCGAGACTCACGGCTATTTGTGCTTCTGCCAGTGCCTCCTCATAGCGATCGAGGTCGGCGAGCGTCTGCGCAAGGTTATTGTGCGCGGCGGCCGACCGGGGGTGAGTGAGGGTCGCCCGGCGGAAAGCCCGCTCTGCAGTCTCGAAGTCGCCCTGGACGTAAGCGGTGTTTCCCAGACCGAGGAGCGCCACGAGGTTTTCCGGCGCGCGTCTCAAGACGCTGTCGTAAGCGGTCCGCGCGGGCTCCGGCTGACCGCCTTTTTCGAGCTTCATGACGGCGCCCAGATAATCCGGAACGGCTAGGCTGGCTGGCAAGCGCTGCGGAGGCAGCGCGAGCATCGCCCAGCGACCGCCGCCCTTCCACGTGCGTTCGAAGGAATCGAACGTCATCTCGACCCTGCGCTTGCTCCCCGAGCGCAGCACGATGCGCCCGGCGTCCAAGTCATAGCCGACCGCCACTGCGTAGTGCCAGGCGGGTTTCCAGTCGAAAGCGAGGTTCTGCAGGACGACAACCGGGGTGCCGGCCGCGATCTCGGCGAGCAAGTCCGGGAGGTTCGGTTTCAACTCGACTGCAACGAAGCCGTTGCGGCGCGCTGCGGCGAGCATTTCCACCTGGAGGCTGCCGTGTCTGCCTGGAACATAGACCTGCGGCCGCAACGTCTCCGGCTCGACCGGATTGCCGCCGGCACCGAGCACCATCGCCAAGGCGGCCGGGCCGCACTGGTACTCGTCCTGCGCGTAGAACGGAACGCCGTCGAGTTCGACGCGTTGCGGAATTTGCTCGAGCCCGTCTTGCGCGACCGCCTGGAGCCGCGGTGCGGCGCAGCCTGCAAGCGATATCAGCACGAAGCCCAGCGCCAGAAAGCGGCGGGCGCTACGCCGGCACGGCGAGGAGCGATCGCTCACTTGGCCGTGCGGGTGAAGCTAAACACTTTGGTGAACCCCAGTATGTCGGTCACCAGGAGAATGACGAACGCCAGGAACCCGACCAAGAGGGCGGCCGAGATCGCATCGCCGCCTGCGGGAAGCGCGTCCAGGCGCGCGGCAACGCGCTCGATTTCGTCATCGCTCAGGGCGTCCACCCGGGCCTTCGCGTCCGAGGCGCTGACGCCATGGCGCTCCAGCCCGGCACGGACGTCGTCGCGCGCGAGAAGGGTCGCAATTCGTTCGCGCGCGCTGGCGCGCAGCGGCTGTACGGTGTCCGCCTCATCGGTCGCGACCAGTTCCGCGTGAGCCACCGGAACCGGCAGGCCGAAGCAGAACATGCTGACGACGAGCACGCGCGCGACGCTCCTGTAGACGCTCTTCATGTTGTTCTCTCCTGGGTTGAATCGTTCGTGGGTAGCGGAATCTTACCCCCGCACGAGCTTTCCCTCGACCACGCGCACCTTGTCGCCGACGGCGAACGCGGGAGGGCTTGAGAGCGACACGGTGCGAAACGACCCGTCGTCCATGCGCACCGTAACGCGGTAGGCGTGGCGCTTCTTCACCCCCGGCTCGCCCGTGGCAAAGGCACCCCCAGCGAAACCCAGGATCGTCGTGGAGCGACCCGCCTCCGCATCACCGCGCCGTCCGCCGGCTTGCAGTCCTGCGGGAGCCCCGGCATCGGCGCCGTTTTCTGCAGACTCGTCTCGAACTTCGAGAATCCGGATCGATACAACCCCGCCACAAATCGCGCAACTACCGGCCCGAGCCGTCACGGCCGCCGGCGCTACCGCCCCCGGCCGAACCCCGGGGTGTCCGCTGAGCATCTCGATCGCCAAGCCGAGCAGGGCTGCGCCGGCCGCGATTGCTGCCAGCGGGCCGATCCAGGCCCAGGACGTTCTAGCGCTCATGAATAGCTTCTCCCTCGGGACGCGTACGCGCCTGGACGAGTTTCCGGCGCGACAGAATCGTGCAATTCCGGCAGGACACGGCAAGCACCGTGCCAGAGAGTACTTGAACAGTCGCTTCAGATAGTTATGCGGGAAATCGAGACGCGCACCGAGCCCGAAGTGTCACCTGAGGACGACGCCCGCTTGAGCGCAACCGAGAATCAAGCTGAATCGAAAAGGATTTGCCCTGTCGCCCCGGGGCGACACGGGGCACGCGCGTTCAGCTCTTTTCGAGCTTGAACATCTTGGATTCGAGCTGGTGGCGCTCCAGGAGCTTGTAGAACTCGGTGCGGTTGCGCTGCGCAAGCTTCGCCGCCTGGGTTACGTTGCCCCCGGTCATACGCAGAATGCGAACCAGATAGTCGCGCTCGAATGCGCCGCGGGCCTGTTCGAGCGAAGCGAGCGGCATCGGCTGCTCCTTGAGCGCTTGCTGCGCCAGGGAGGCCGGTACTACGCCGGAGGGGCACAGTGCCACCATCTGTTCCACCGCGTTGACCAGCTGGCGCACGTTTCCGGGCCACGCCGCTGCGAGGAGCAGCTCAAGCGCCTCTGGCGCAAAAGCGCTCACATCCTTCTTGTAGCGCTCGGCGGTGCTCTTGAGGTAGTGCATGGCGATGGGAGCGATGTCCTCGCGCCGCTCGGCGAGAGGCGGCAACGCCAGGGAAACGACGTTCAGGCGGTAATACAAGTCTTCCCGGAAGCGCCCTGCTTTCATCTGGGCGTCGAGGTCCCGGTGCGTGGCGGAGATGACGCGCACGTCCACCGGCATGCCCTGCGTGGCTCCGACCGGCCGCACCTCGTGGTCCTGCAGCACGCGAAGCAGCTTCGCTTGGAGAGACAACGGCATGTCGCCGATCTCGTCCAGGAAAAGCGTGCCGCCGTCGGCCGCAGGCACCAACCCCTTGTGATCGTACATCGCACCGGTAAAAGACCCCTTTCGATGGCCGAACAACTCCGATTCGAGCAGGTTTTCGGGAATCGCGGCGCAGTTCACGGCCACGAAGGGCCCGTCGGCGCGGCGGCTGGCACGGTGGATAGCCCGAGCGAGGAGTTCCTTTCCGGTGCCGCTGGCACCCTGGATGAATACGCTCGCATCCGATTGAGCGACCAGCCGCGCCTGGTGGAGCACGTTCTCCATCTTGGGGCTCTGCGTCACGAACTCGCGCCGCCAGTCCTCCTCGATTGTCCCCGGCCCGGATCCAGAGAGCCGCAGCGCCTGCTCGACCTGCTCGAGCAACTGTTTTCCGTCGAACGGCTTGGGCTGAAAACCGAATACACCGCGCCGGGTGGCGGAAACGGCGTCGGGGATCGTGCCATGCGCGGTCAGGATGATGACGGGGAGCATCGGCGCCTGCTTGCGCACCTCCTCGAAAAGAGACATGCCGTCCATCCCGCCCATTTTGAGGTCGGTGATGATCAGGTCGGGCCGGGATGCTGCGAGCGCGGCGAGCGCCCTTTCGCCGCTGTCCACAGCCTGAACGCGGTAGCCCGCGGCGCTCAAACGCAATGACAACAGCTTGAGGATGTCAGCGTCGTCGTCGACGAGAAGAATCGTGCTCATTTTGGTCGTGCCTTTTCGCGCTCGATGATCCCGCGTTCGATGGCTTTCAAAGCGTCGAGTTGTTCCCGCAACTGCGCCGAGCGACGCTGCTCCCGGGTGCGCTCGCTGATCTGCGCGTACAGCAGCCCTGCAAACTGCTGCAGCGACCCCTTCGGCAGCTCGAGGGCGGCGGACTCGGCGAGCGGCTCGAGCAAGCCGGCCGCGCGAGTGTCGTCGTTGAAAGCGGTTCCGGGCAGGGCGAGCAGCAGTGCCAGCCTGACCCGCCCATAGACGCCCCGGCCCTTGGAAAACATCTGGGTCGAAACGTTCAACTCACGCCGCTGCTCGTCAGCATGCATGGCCGCGACTCGCTGAACGTAACCGACGAGTTCCGCGACCACGCGGGCTTCTTCGGCCTCGCGTGTCTGCACTACGGCGGGCGAGTTCCCGCCCGCGAACGGAAAAGCCGCGCAGCCGGCCAGTACCGAAGCCCACGTTGCCATTATCGCCAGACTAAGACGCACGGCCCCGGGACGCAGCGGCGACGAGCGGAATCGAGACGCGGAAATGCGCACCGCCGGCCTGGTTGTCCACGACCTCGACCCTCCCCGCATGAGCAACAACGAACTCCCTGACGATGGCGAGCCCCAGGCCGCTGCCCTGCACCCGACCGTGATGCTGGTACTCGCCCTGATAGAACCAGTCGAAAATCCTCTCCCCATCCTCGGGCGGTATACCCGGGCCCGCGTCCCCGACGTCCAAAATCACGTTATCTCCCTCGCGTCGCAGCGCCAAGGAAATAATACCCCCATCGGGGGAGTATTTGATCGCGTTTGAAACTAGGTTGGCCACCACCGCGCGCAGCTTGTCCGCGTCCGCCTCGAGAGCGACAGGCTGCAGTTGCAGTTCCGCGCGAATGCCCCTGGCCCGGGCCGCAAGCCGATGATCCTCGATGACCTGGTCCACGATGCGATCGAGTCGCAGCATCGACATGTCCAGTCGCCCGACACTCTCCTGGGCGCGGTGGTAACTGAGCAGGTCTTCGATCAGAGCCTGCAGCTGCACGCTCTTCTGCTGCAAGATGGCGACGATCTCCCGTTGCGGAGCGGCGAGCGGTCCGGCCGTTCCTTCCATCAAGAGTTCCGAGCCTTCCCGCAACGCCGTGAGCGGCGTCTTCAGCTCATGCGAGACGTGGCGCAGGAAGAATCGCTTTTGCTGTTCCAGCTCGATCAGCCGCTGGCGCAGCCACTCTAGGCGCCCCCCGAGATACTTCAGGTCGGCCGGCCCGCCGACGCGAATGCCGGCATCGAACTCACCCGCACCCAGCCGCCGGATCGCCTGGTCGAGTTGCCGGATCGGCCTGGCGATGAGCAGCGTAACCCCGACGGCCAGGAATATTCCCAGCGGAATCGTGGCCGCCAGCTGTAACCAGAGCGTTTTCTGCGCGCGCTCGGCCGTGCGACGCATTGAGTCGATCTCCCGATCGATCAGGGCGTTGCTCGTGTTCAGCACTTCACGAGCCAGCTCCGACAGCGAGACATAGCCTTCTATGAGGGCCGTCTTCTCCGCGCGAACCGACGGACGGCGCAGCAAGGTTTCGTACAATCCCTGTTCCTTGTCGATCGTGGCGTTGAGGCCGCGCAATTGCAGTTCGTCCAGCGGCTGCAGGGACAGTTCGCTCGTGTTGGATTTGAAGTTCCCTCTCAACCTGGCGTAGTCGTTGAGGAGCTCCGCGTCATCGAGGATCAGGTACTGGCGCGCCACCCGCTCGAGCGCCGTCGTCTGCTCGACCAGCAAGCGGCTGCCGCGCGAAGCCTGGGCTGCCTGCGAGACTGCGGTCTGACTTTGCCCCGCAAGCTCCTCGACGTACACTGCCGCGTTGTAGAACGCCACGATCAACGGCGCGGCCACCAGTGCGAACGCGAGCAGCAGCAGGCTGAGGAACGATCTGGGGTAGTAGCGACGGGGAAAGTCGAGCCCGATTTTCATCGACGCTATAATGCCGGAGTTTTCGACCGGACGCGCCGCGCCGAAACCGCGCAGAGCCCGGCAACAGACATTTCAGCCGGTTACCAATAACCATGAGCCTCGCCCGATCCGTCTCTATCATCGCCGCGGTGGGCGGCAACAGGGTCATAGGTCGCGGCGGCCGCTTGCCGTGGCACCTTCCGAACGATCTGAAGCATTTCAAGCAGGTGACCCTTGGCCACACCGTGATCATGGGACGCAAGACCTTCGAGGCCATCGGCAAACCTCTGGCGAGGCGCAGCAACGTCGTCGTGACGCGATCGCGCGAGTGGAATCACCTGGGCTGCAGAACCGCTGCATCACTCGAGGCGGCTCTGGAAACTCTAGGGCCGGCGGAGGCCCCTTTCGTAATCGGCGGCGCGGAAATCTACGCACTCGCCCTGCCCATCGCGGGACGCCTCTGCCTGACGGAAATCGAGCGCGATTTCGACGGCGATACCTTCTTTCCCGAGTTCAACCGGGCCCAGTGGCACGAGGTATCACGCGAGTCGCAGGTGCTCGAAGGCGGCGACGGCTTCCGTTACGCCTTCGTCGAGTACCGGCGCGGCTAGAAGCCCGCGCCGTTCCTGCTGCAATCCGCTAGATCACCCGGACTTCCGGTAGCGGAAACCCGTTGAAGGTGCTCGCGTAGGCCGTCGTATACGCGCCGGCATTCTTGAGGTAGATGTAGTCGCCTTCCTGGAGGTCCGAAGGCAACGGCTCGTCGCGCATCACGACATCTATCGAATCGCAGGTCGGCCCGGCCACGTTCCACGGAATGTCAGGCCCGGAGCGGTCGGTGCGAATCTTGTACTTGAGCCCTTCGGCCGTTTCTATAATTCCGCCGAACAGACCCGCGTCGAGATGCATCCAGCGCTTGCCGGCGCGTAGCGCCGTACCCATGATGCGGCAGACGAAGTAGCCGGCATCGGAGACCAGGAACCGCCCAGGTTCGGCAATCACCCGTACCGAGGCCGGAAACGTTTCCAGCGAGCGGTTAACGACCTCGCCGATGACCTCGATGGCCGGAATCGGTTTTACGTGCCTGACCGGAAATCCCCCCCCGATGTTGAGGAGGCGCGGGTTGAGCCCGGCCTTGGCCATCTGATCGAAAACCGCGCGCGCCTTCTCGATGCCTACGCGCCAATTCTCGGGGTTGCGACATTGCGAACCCACGTGAAAGGCGATACCGGCCAGGTCGGCCTTGATTTTCGCGGAGGTGGCGATGATTTCGCGAATCTCGGAGGCGTGGGCGCCGAACTTGCCGGCAAGCGGCCAGTCGCTGCCGATGTTGGGCGTATCGATGCGCAGGTAAAGTTTGGCGTCGGCCTTGACCGAATGGATTTTCCTGACCTCATCCACGCTGTCGACGACGAACCATTCCACGCCCTTGGCGGCCGCGTGCGCGACAAAATCGCGCGGCTTGATCGGATTCGAATAGTAGATTTCGCTCGCCGGTACGCCGAGGGACGTGAGCAAATCGACTTCGGCGGTCGAGGCAATCTCGAATCCGGCGCCCTCTTCGATCAGTACCCTGACGACGCGCGGGTCCGGATTGGCTTTGACCGCGTAGTGCGGATGCACGCGCGGCATGGCCGCAACGAAGCGCCGCGATTTTTCGCGAACGATGCTCGAATCTATCAGTAGGAAGGGCTTGCCGTAGCCGTCTTTGGCGGCTGCCCGGACCTTCTCGAAGTCCAGGCTCGACTCAGGGTGAGAGTCGAAAAGATGGGATTGTTCAAATGCCTGCTGTCGGATGGATCTGATGGTTTTTCTTGCTACGCCGGCGCGCATCTGCATCGGAAGGGTCTCCAGCACGAACCTACGTTACGGGAATGTCGAGTTCGGAAAAATCCTGCGAGCCGTAGCACTCCCTAGTGCTTGTCATGATGACCTCCTTCTGTGCTGGTTCGCCACGCATGTCCAATTCCCCAAAAAACATCGGGCCCGGGTTTGACCGTCCGCATTGCAGACAACCGAACCGCAGCCCGTTTGCACACGATTATAGGGACGGCTTTCTTGAAATCAAGCGGGATATTTGGCATTTTCCGCACCTCCCCCACACGACCACGCTCGCCACGGTCCCAACCCGCACACAAGTAATGGTAGGGAAACCACCGCTGAAACGCAAGGGGCAGTAGTCCAAAGACCGCCCTGGCGCGCCGACGCCGGCCACGCCGCTGCCCCGCGTCCCCCTGCCTTGGGTTCGGGCGCGGCGGCGCGTTATCGCCCCGTCCCGCGGCCTCCCGCTCGGAGCCTGCCGATGCCGGAATCGACCAGCTTCAGGAACGCCCCGCCCGTTTCTTCGACTCTATGACCTGATAGCGCGTATACCAGTCGGCCAGAGCTGAGATAGCCCGTGCCCGCTCGCCCTGCTGCGCGAGCATCGGGGGGATCCCGGCGGCCTGCTTGAGTACCGACCCTGAATCGTCCCATTGGAACGCGGCCGGCCGGCCGACATAGGGAAGGAGCGCGCCGGCGCGACTAAACAGCAGCTGGTAACCCACAATGGCGAACGAGCGCCTCTCCGGAAGCGGAGCAAACAGGTCGTCGCCGAACGCCGGATAAGGCGCGTCCGAAAGCGCCAGGCGGTAGAGGGTGGGAAACATGTCGCGATGGCCGGCGTAACGATCCAGGTCCGGCGGGTTTTCGGGACGATACGCCCTGGGCACGTAGAAATACCCGGGCACGCTGTGAAAATCCTTGCTGTCGGCGGGCAACCGGTACTGAAACAGGGTGCGGAGATTGTGATCTCCCGTGGCAGCGACGATGGTCTTCCTGCCGAGTGGCCCGGCCTCAATCCTGTCCAGGAAAAGACCGAACTGGTGGGTGGCGTACTGGTAGGTTTGGAGCTGCTTCTCGCTGCCCTGGACGTCCTTTGCAAGGTGCGCCCGCATGGACTTGAGATCGATGGGCAGGGGACGGTAGCTCTCCGGAACGCTGTGGGGGGGGTGGTTGGTCGTACTCACCAGGAAAATAAATGTCTTGCGCCGCCCGGTCTCCCCTTCCTGAAGGAGATCGTAGGCATAGCGAAACAGGTACTCGTCGTACACGCCCCATACCGTGCGCTGTGCGTCGGGGTAGCGCGCGAGGATATGGCCCATGTCGTTGACTTCGTCGAAATACTGGTTCTTGAGAGTTCGCCCCAGCGAGCGCCAAGCATTGCTGCCCCCATAGACAAATATCGTGCGATATCCCTGCTCCTTGAACGGGCGCGCAGCCGCCGCAGGGAAGCTGATGAGCCCGTATTGCCCCTGCGTGAGCGGGGTGAGCGGAGAGTTCAGCAGCAACGCCTCCAGCGTGGGGTGGGTACCATAATGTGCAGGGAAAAAATTCCAGAAGGTGATGTCGCCTTTCAGATGCTTGGCCATCGCCCCGGCGAGATTGTTTTCCGGCGAATCAAATTTCAGCGCGTGCGTTCCCCAGGACTCCTTCAGCGCGAACACGACGTGGGGGGGGCGATCCGCGAGGCGAGCGTTGCGCGGAGTGCGACGGAATACCGCTTTTTCAAGCTCGCTCGCAGTACCCTGCACGCCCAGCGTCTTCGCCAGATCGTCCAGCGAGGCAAAGCCGTAGGCCGGAAGGCGAGCCGCCGCGTCATCGCTGATGGTGACCTGCGCGCGCCGATCCCTCGACGAATCGTAGAGCGTCTGCAGCGAGTTCCGTACGAGGTCGTTGACGAAGGGATCCGCGGAGACCGTGGCGTCCTGGTCGCGCAGCGGAAACGTGCCCAGGGTCCCGCGAGCGAGCAGTGCAAGAACCAGCACGGTCGAGATCCCCGCGGCCAATCTTTTCGCCGCTGACGGCCGGGCAGAGGGTAGCCCGGGGGCGAAGCGGACGACCAGCCAGGACTGAAGCGCCGTAGCAACGATCACGCCCAACATCGCCGTGACCACGGGGAAGTCGCTCCAGATCGAAGCGATGATTCCCCACGTATCGTCCTCGTAGAGCCCGAAGACAATCGGCGTAAACGGCGTCTTGTAGAACCCGTAGTAAAAGTACTGGCAGGCCGCGCTGAAATTGACAACAAAGAAAATCGCCGCTACGGCACCGCGCTGCAGCCAGGCACCGAGGCGACGCGTGAGTGTCGGCATTGCAACCAGGCTGGCCGGGCCTAGGAACACCAGCAGCATGACTGAGAGCGCCTTGAAGTCGAACCGTGCCCCCATCCAGAACGCGCGCGCAAGATCACCCATATGGCCGGTGATCAGCGCGGTATCCCCGTAGCGCAGCAGCTGCGTCAGACGAAACGCAAGGAAGCCGAGCGCCCCGAGCGCAAGCACGGCCCAAACGGAGCGGTGAAATTGGAGCGGTCTCATACGTACACGTACGCTGTGGTCGCGCCGGGAGTCTGAAGTTCTGACACCGAACCAATCTCGCAGGCGCGGGGCCGGACCTCAGGTATTCTTGGAGACGACGATATTCGGGAACTTCGAGGTCATGTCCCGCGCCGATTCGGCGATCTTGATAGCGACGCGCCGCGCGATGGCGCGGTAAGCCTCGGCAGCTCGACCGTCGGGATCGGCCACCACCGTCGGCCTGCCCGAATCGGCCTGCTCGCGGATATTGATGTCGAGGGGCATCGCTCCCAGGAGCTCGGTGCCGTAGTCCTTGCACATGCGCTCGGCCCCGCCCTGGCCGAAGATGTGCTCCTCGTGGCCACAGTTGGAGCAGATGTGAGTGCTCATGTTCTCGACCACGCCGAGAATGGGAATACCGACTTTTTCGAACATCTTGAGCCCCTTGCGGGCGTCGATCAGGGCGATGTCCTGAGGCGTGGTGACGATCACCACCCCGGTCACGGGCACCTTCTGCGCAAGCGTTAGCTGAATGTCTCCGGTGCCGGGCGGCATGTCGACGATCAGGTAGTCCACGTCGCGCCAGCGAGTGTCCTTGAGAAGCTGCTCCAGTGCCTGGGTCACCATCGGTCCGCGCCAGACCATGGGCGTGTCGCTATCGATCAGAAAACCGATCGAGATCGCCTGGATCCCGTGTCCGGTCATGGGCTCGAGGGTCTTGCCATCGCGCGACTCTGGCCTCCCGGTGATGCCGAGCATCATGGGTTGGGAAGGTCCGTAAATGTCGGCGTCCAGCACTCCGACACTGGCACCTTCGGCCGCCAGCCCGAGAGCCAGGTTCACCGCGGTCGTGGATTTGCCCACGCCCCCCTTGCCCGAGGCCACGGCGATGATGTTCTTGACGCCGGGAATGAGCTTCACCCCGCGCTGTACCGAGTGCGAAACGATCTTGCTCGTGACGCTGACCGATACGGTACCCAATCCGGGGATCGCGCGCAGCCTCGTCGATACGAGCCGGCGCAACGGATCGAACTGGGTTTTCGCGGGATAGCCGAGTTCGACCTCCAGCGTGACGGCGTCGCCGTCGATGCGCAGGTTCTTGACCGATTTCGTGGCAAGGAGATCCTTGCCAGTATTCGGGTCAAGAATTTCCTTGAGCGCGCCGTGAATTTGTTCCTGCGTGACTGGCATGGTGGACATAGAGGGGCAGCATCCGGGGGTTACCGGCCGGCAATAGGTTGATATTCTAGCAACTTTCGGATGCTCCCCGGGCGCCAGCGCGGTAGAATGCTGTCATACCGGGGGGACGGCCGCCGGCATCGCCGGCGGTTCGGACGCGGACCACTACGACTCTTACCAAGGCATGCCGGACCCGACCAACAGAACCTTTATCTATAGCGTGCTGTTTCTCGACATTGTCGAGTATTCACAGTGCGTTGTCCCCAAACAGATCCGGCTCAAGGAGCGTTTCAACGCGGTTCTGACCGAGGCGATCGCCGGGGTGCCGGCGGACGATCGCATCATCCTCGATACTGGCGACGGGGCGGCAGTCTGTTTCCTGGGGGACCACGAAGACGCCATGTTCGTTGGCCTGGCCATGCGCGACGCGATCGCCTGCGAGGATCAGACCGGGGGCCGTGAGTTGGACATTCGCATCGGCATCAACCTCGGGCCTGTGAGGCTCGTCAAGGACATCAACGGCAACCCCAACATCATCGGCGACGGCATCAACGTGGCCCAGCGCGTCATGAGTTTCGCCGTGAAGGGCCAGATCCTGGTGCATCGCGATTACTACAACCTCATGGTGCGCATGTCCGAGGATTACGCCCAGCTGTTCCACTACGAAGGGGCGATGACAGACAAGCACGTTCGCGAGCACGATGTTTATTCCATCATCAACGCCGCGCCCAGCACCCTCCGCCGGACCGCGCCCTTGCCTGTGCCCAGGCCGGTGATACGCCTGCCACGCCTCAGGCTTCCCAGCATCCACCTGTCCGACCTGCGGGTTCTCAGCGCACGCCTTCGGCCGATCGCTTCCAGGCTGGCGGTGAACAGCAAGCTCCTTGTCGCCGCGCCGCTGGCGTTCATCCTGATCGTCAGTTCCGGCGTGATTGCGCGCAGCCACCGGAACTCCCCTGGAGAAGAAAAGAGCGGCGCACCCGTGTCGTCCGGCACGCCCAGGGCGGAGCAATCCCCCCTGAAGGTCGCAACGGCCGGAGCCGATCAGATCCAGCCGGACCAGGGGAGAACTGCCCCGGTGGAAAATCCGGCCACCCCTCCCAAGTCGGAGAATCCGACCGCTCCGGCCAAGTCGCAGCGGCCCATCGCCAACGCCAGGGCCCGGGATGCAGGTTCGACACGGGATGCCTTCCCGGCTGGCCGGAGGGCACCTGTGCAGACCGCCAGGGTCAAGGATGTCGCCGAAATGCTGGCCCTGCCCAAGGAGGCCGAAACTCCTGTCGCGCCGCGTGGGCCCACCGCGGACACGGGGATCAACGTCGTGATCGTCGCGTTTCCCTGGGCCGAGGTCTACGTAGATGGGAACCGGCTGGGGGTCAGTCCGCCGCTCCGCTCGATCCCGCTCAAGCCGGGCAAGCACAAGGTAGAACTGCGCAATTCTTCTTTTCCCGCCCACGTCGAGACCGTCGAGGTCAAGAGCGGCGCTGAGATCAGCGTAAAGCACCGGTTCCGCCGCTGAGGGACGATGCCACGCTTCCGCTATCACGCGCTGTTGTTCGGATGCCTGGTGCTGACCGGTTGCGCGTCGTTCAGGAACTTCAACGAGGACCTGGTCGGGATGTTCGCGGCGAAGGGTCAGAGGGAACTCGAAGTCGCCATCAAAGCCTACGAAGACGGGGAGTACGCCTACTCGGCAAGGCTCCTGCAGGCAAGCCTGGATTCGGGCCTGCGCGGGGCGGCCAACCAGGTGCGAGCACACAAGTACCTCGCGTTTCTTCACTGCGCGGCCAGCCGCATACAACAGTGCCGCGACGAGTTCAGGAAGGCACTCGACATCGACCCTTCCTTCGATCTCCGGGACGACGAAGTCGGGCACCCCGTGTGGGGTCCGGTTTTTCGCAGCCTGAGAACGACCTCCAGGAAATAACCGGCCATGACCGAACCGTGGCTGCTCGGCCGCTATGAAGTCGTTGCCGAACTCGGCAAAGGCGCCATGGGCGTCGTCTATCGGGCGAACGACCCGATGCTCAACCGCACGGTGGCCATCAAGACCATCAACATGGACGAGGCCGAGAACGAGGGTATGGCCGAGTACGAGGCGCGCTTCTACACCGAGGCCAAGGCGGCGGGCGGCCTGAATCACCCGAACATCATCATCATCTATGACATCGGCAAGAGCAGCCACCTAGTGTACATGGCGATGGAGTACATCGAGGGACGCGAGCTGCGCGAATTGCTCACCGAAGGGCAGCCGCTGCCCGTCGTACAGGGAATCGACATCGCGGCGCAGATCGGGGAGGGATTGGCGTACGCCCACCAGCACCAGGTCGTGCATCGGGACATCAAACCTGCCAACATCCTCATCACCGGCGAAGGCCGCGCCAAGATCGCCGATTTCGGCATCGCGCGCATGCGCTCCAGCGAGACGCGTACGCAGACGGGCATCATTCTCGGCTCACCCAAGTACATCTCTCCCGAGCAGGTGGTCGGCAAGCGCGCCGACCATCGCTCCGATATCTTTTCCCTGGGCGTGATCCTCTACCAGTGCCTGACCGGCATGACCCCCTTCAACGGCGAAGGTCTGACCGCGCTCATGTACCAGATCACCAACTACGAGCCGCCGCCACCCAGTTCGACCAATCCCCAGGTACCGGTGATGCTCGACTACATCATCGCCAAGGTCCTCGCCAAGGCGCCGGAGGCGCGCTACCAGAGTGCGGCCGACCTGGCGAACGACCTGCGCGAGTGCAGATTGCAGATGGAAGGTGGCACGGCGGCCAGCCTATCGGCGACGGCGCCGATCCCCATCATGCCGGCCCTGGCGGCAGCCGCGCAGAAGCCTTCGGCGCTCCCGGCGCCCGATGCCACGGAGGATCCTGCGGCGCTGCCACCTCCCACCAAGGGCATATCGCGCGCTTTCGACTCGCACGAAGCCACCTCGCGCCTGATGCGCCAGATCAGCGCCGACGGCACCGAGGAATTCGTGGTGTCGCCGTTTTCAACCAGCGCGCTGCGGTCTGGCAGGCGGTCCACGGAACATCCCTGGGGACCGCGCGAGAACGCCATCTTCGCTGCTACCGTAATCGCCGCGATGTTCATCGCTACCGCCATCGTCCTGCTGTGAGCGCAGTGCCGCGCCGGAGACCGGCGCGTGGCGGTAAAATGACAGCTTTTTGAAAGTCAGCATGTCTCGCCGGCTGTTCGTCACCACCGCCCTCCCTTACGCGAACGGCGCGTTTCACATCGGCCATATCATGGAGTACATCCAGGCCGACATCTGGGTGCGGTTTCAGCGCATGCAGGGCCATGAAGTGCATTTCATCGGCGCCGACGACGCGCACGGCGCGCCCATCATGCTCGCGGCGGAGAAGGCCGGAAAATCGCCTGAGCAATTCATCGACGAAATCGCGAAGGGACGCAAGCAATACCTCGACGGCTTTCACATCGAATTCGACAACTGGCACTCGACTCATTCGAAAGAAAATACCGAGCTATCGCAAGACATATACCGCAAGCTCGTCAAGGCGGGGCTCGTCTACAAAGAAGCGATAGCGCAGTTCTTCGATCCAGTGAAAAGCATGTTCCTCGCCGACCGTTACATCAAGGGCGAATGCCCAAACTGCGGCGCGAAGGATCAGTACGGGGATGCGTGCGAGAACTGCAGCACCGTGTATTCACCCACGCAGCTCAAGAACCCGTACTCGACCCTCTCCGGTGCGAAGCCAGAGCTCAAGTCGTCTGAGCACTACTTCTTCAGACTTTCCGATCCGAAGTGCACCGAGTTCCTGAAGAAATGGATCGCGGACGCAGGACGGCTCCAGCCGCAGGTCGCGAACAAGGCAAGAGAATGGCTCGAAGGCAAGGGCGAGAAGACGCTCGCCGACTGGGACATCTCGCGCGACCCGCCGTATTTCGGCATCCGCATCCCCGACATCAAGGAAGAGAAATACCTCTACGTCTGGCTCGACGCGCCGATCGGTTATCTCGCGAGCCTGAAGAACTACTGCTCGAAGAAGAAGCTCGACTTCGAAAAGCTCCTCGCCGACCCGAAAACCGAGCAGATTCACTTCATCGGAAAAGACATCATCTACTTCCATGCCCTGTTCTGGCCGGCGATGCTGAAATTCGCCGGCTACAAAATCCCGGACCACGTCTACGTGCACGGCTTCATCACCGTGTCGGGCGACAAGATGTCGAAGAGCCGCGGAACAGGGATCGATCCTCTGCGATATCTAGAGCTTAGGATGAATCCGGAGTGGCTGCGCTACTACTTGGCGGCAAAGTTGAATGCAAACGTCGAGGACGTTGACTTCAACCCCGACGACTTCATAGCGCGAGTCAACAGCGATCTGGTGGGCAAGTATGTGAATATCGCGAGCCGTGCAGCAAAACTCCTCAGTGAGTATTTCCAAGGCCGCATTGATCCAATCAGGGGCCCCGCTCACTCACCTGCCTATTTGCTCGAGCACGCACGAGCTTCCGCCGATATGACCAAGGGCTACTACGAACGCAGAGAATACAGCCTCGCTCTTCGGGACGCGATGCACCTTGCAGATGAAGTAAACGAGTATTTCGATTCCAGGAAGCCCTGGGAATTGGCGAAGAAAGTCGCCTTGGAATCAGGGCAACATTTCAAAGAAGAACTCCACGAAGTATGTTCGGTCGCGCTAATTTGCTTCCGACGCTTGACGATCCAGTTGTCTCCTGTTTTGCCAGTCTTGAGTGAGACGGTGGCCAGAGAGCTTTTCGGAATGGATCGACCATTTACGTGGGCTGATCTCGAAGTAATACCCGAAAGAATCAATCCTTACCATCACCTAGTGACCCGTGTGGAAGAAAAGCAGCTCGATCAACTCTTCGACGTCCAGTCCGTGCCGCAGCCGGCGGCACCCCAGCGGCACGCCGAAAAGCAGCAACACGCAGCCAAGGAGCTATCCGTGGGCGACGGGACCATTTCAATCGACGACTTCAACAAAGTGGACCTGCGCATCGCGAAGATCGTCAAAGCCGAGCAAGTCGAAGGGGCGGACAAGCTCCTGAGGCTGACCCTCGACCTCGGCGGTGGAACGCGCACGGTGTTCGCCGGGATAAAATCCGCCTACGACCCGGCGAAGCTCGAGGGCCGGCTCACTGTGATGGTCGTGAACCTCGCGCCGCGCAAGATGAAGTTCGGCGTTTCGGAGGGCATGGTGCTTGCCGCGAGCGGCGACGACCCGGGCCTTTACCTGCTCGCGCCGGACAACGGCGCCCGGCCGGGCATGAAGGTCAAATAGGAATGGACGTGGCGCCGCTTTCAGGTTCGCTGCTCGTCGCGGTTGCGTGGCTCGCGATTGCGGCGCTGGGGCTGGTACCCGCCGGCAACGCGTTCTTCGCCAGGCGGCTCGCGTTTCCGCTCGGGGCGCTCGCCGGTGTCGCGCTCGCGGCCTTCGGCCTACAGGCGGTGTGGCTGCCGGCGCAGTCCTTGACGCTGCCGCTCGGGCTGCCCGACCTGCCTTTCCATCTGCGCATCGACGCGCTCGCAGGATTCTTCCTGATGCTGCTCGGCTCGGTGTCGGCGGGCATCTCCGTGTACTCCGCGGGCTATTTCCGCGAAGAGTCCTCGGGGCGCCTCGCGCTCATCAGCCTTCAGTACCACGTGTTTCTTGCCAGCATGGCCTTCGTGCTGCTCGCCGACGACGCCTATATGTTCATGGTGGCCTGGGAAACGATGGCGCTGTCCTCGTATTTTCTGGTCATCACCGACCACCGGCAGCCGGCGATACGCAGCGCCGGTTTCCTCTATCTGCTGATCGCGCATCTGGGAGCGATCGCGATCCTCTTGTGCTTCGGCGTGCTGCACGGCGGACGCGGCGATTACACGTTCGCCGCGCTGCGCGCCGCCCAGCTGCAGCCGGCGTGGGCGAGCGTGGCCTTCCTGCTCGCCTTCTTCGGCTTCGGCGCCAAGGCGGGGATGATCCCGCTTCACGCATGGCTGCCCGAGGCGCACCCGGCTGCGCCTTCCCCCGTCTCGGCACTGATGAGCGGCATCATGCTCAAGACCGCCATCTACGGCATGGTGCGGGTGATCTTCGACCTGATCGGAAACGTGCGCTGGGAATGGGGCATGGTGGTGCTCGCGGTCGGTGCCGGCACGACGCTCTTCGGCGTGCTCTACGCCCTCATGCAGCACGATCTGAAACGCCTGCTCGCCTATCACTCGGTCGAGAACATCGGGATCATCCTGCTCGGCCTCGGTATGTCGATGGTGTTCATCGGCTTCGGCCATCCGGCGGCAGGTGCGCTGGGCCTGATCGCCGGGCTCTACCACACCCTCAACCACGCCGTGTTCAAGGGACTCCTCTTCCTCGGCGCGGGCTCGATCCTGCACTCGACGGGCCTGCGCAACCTGAACGACATGGGCGGCCTGATCCACAGCATGCCGAGGACCGCGTTCTACTTCCTCATCGGCGCGCTCGCGATCTCCGCGCTGCCGCCCTTGAACGGATTCGTATCCGAGTGGCTGACTTTCCAGACTGCCCTGCAAGCACCCCTCCTTCTCCAGAACAGCATCGTGCGCAGCCTGCTGCCGCTTTTCGCGGCGACTCTGGCCCTCGCCGGCGCGCTCACCGCGATGTGCTTCGTCAAGGTCTACGGCATCGCCTTTCTCGGCCGGCCGCGCGAGCCCGCGCATCCTTCGCCTCTGCCCCACGCGGGGGACGCGGGCCTCATGGAACGCTTTGGCATGGCCTGGCTTGCGGCCGGCTGCTTCGTGCTCGGGCTATTCCCGAGCTCGTTTCTATTGATCCTGAACCGAGTCGGCGTTTCGCTGACCGGCCAGGGCTTGTCCGAGCAGGCGCTTGCCGGTTCGGGCTGGCTGTGGCTCGTGCCCACCGCGCCGGAGCAGGCCAGCTACTCGCCCGTCATCTTTCTGGTGGTGATTGTCGCCGTGACGCTGCTTGCGTTCCTGCTGGTGCGCCGCTTCTACCACGGCCGCATGCGCTTCGCCGATCCCTGGGACTGCGGCTACCCCGAGCAGACCCCGCGCATGCAGGACACGGCGGACGCTTTCGGCCAGCCGATCCGCCACGTCTTTGGCCCGATCTACCGCATGGACCGCAGGCTCCCCGGTCCCGACGACGCCGCGCCGAGATACGTGCTCAAAGTCGAAGACCGCCATTGGTATTGGCTCTACCTGCCCGTGGCGCGTGCGGCCGAATTCGTCTCGTCGAAGATCGCCCTGCTGCAGCAAGGCCGGATCAGCATTTACCTGCTCTACAGCTTCATCACCCTGATCGCGCTGCTGGTGTTCGTGAGATGAGCTGCGCAAGATGAACTACGGGGCTGCAAGCGCGTTCCAGATCCTGCAGTCGGTGTTCGTGGTGCTCGCCGCGCCGCTGCTCATGGGCTGGGTCAATCAGTGCCGCGCCTGGCTGCAGAACCGATCGGCGCCGAGCCTGCTGCTGCCGTACTGGACGCTGGCGAAGCTGTTCCACAAGGACGCCGTGTTCGCACGCAACGCCTCGCCGATTTTTCGATGGACGCCCTACATTCTGTTCGGCTGCATGTGGCTCGCCGCGGGCATCGTGCCGGTACTGGCGACCGGCCTGCCCTTCGCGCCCGCCGCGGACATCATCGCGCTCGTCGGAGTGTTCGCGCTCGCGCGAGTGTTCTCCGCGCTCGCCGCCATGGACATCGGCACCTCGTTCGGCGGACTGGGCGCCCGGCGCGAAATGCTGATCGGTTTTCTCGCCGAGCCGGCGATGCTGATGACGCTGTTCACCGCGGCCTTCATTTCCGGCTCCACCCAGCTCACTACCATCGTGGACACGCTCGGACACCGCGAGTTCGCGCTCCACCCGAGCCTCGCCTTCGCGGCGGTCGCCTTCCTCATGGTGCTGCTCGCCGAGAACGCGCGCATCCCGATTGACAATCCGACTACTCACCTCGAGCTCACCATGGTGCACGAGGCGCTGATTCTCGAGTACTCGGCGCGGCATCTTGCGCTGATCGAATGGGCGGTCGCGATCAAGCTCTTCGCCTACATCACCATCGGCATTGCGCTCTTCGTCCCCTGGGGCATCGCCGAGGCCGGCGACTGGATGGCGCTGCCGCTGGCGGTCGCGGCGCTCCTGATCAAGCTCGCCCTGGCCGGCGCCGGGCTGGCACTGATCGAAGCAGTGCTCGCCAAGCTGCGGCTCTTCCTCGCCCCCGAGTTCCTGTCCACCGCGTTCCTGCTGGCGGTGCTGGGCATGCTCACGCACTTTCTGGTTCAAGGCTGAAAGAGATGCCGCTCCTCGCCCAGCTCGTCAACGTTCTCGCGGCATTTCTGCTGCTGCTCGCGTTCGCCATGCTTTCCCAGCGCCGCGTCCTCACTCTGATCAAGCTCTTCGCCTGGCAGGGCGCGGCGCTCGCGTTGTCGACCGGAATCGTCGCCTGGTCGACCGGTCAGACGCACCTCTACTGGTCGGCGCTGCTGACGGTGCTGCTCAAGGTGATCCTCATCCCCTGGGTCCTGCACCGACTGATCGACCGACTGTACGTGCGCTGGGACATCGAGACCCTGATCAACATTCCGACCACGATGCTGATCGGCATCGGGCTGGTGATCTTCGCCTTCGCTCTTGCCGCCCCGATCTCGCAGATGGCGAGCACACTCACGCGCTCCACCCTGGGGATCGCGATGGCGAGCATTCTGCTCTCCTTCCTCATGATGATCGTGCGCAGAAAGGCGGTGCCGCAGGTGATCGGCTTTCTCGCGATGGAAAACGGCCTGTTCTTCGCCGCTACCAGCGCGACCTACGGAATGCCGCTTGTGGTGGAGCTCGGCGTGGCGCTCGACGTGCTGGTGGGCACCTTCATCTTCGGCATCTTCTTCTTCCATATCCGCGAGCAGTTCGACTCCCTCGACATCCGGCATATGGAAAAGCTGAAGGAAGACTGAGATGGAAATCGCGCTTGTCCTCGGCGTCCCGCTACTCGGCGGGCTGCTACTCGCGCTCGTCGGCCACAAGCGCTGGGCGCCGGAGCTGAATGCTTTAATGAGCCTCATCGCCCTTGTCGCCGCGGCAGCGCTGACCCGTCGCGTCATCACCGACGGCCCGATGACGGCGCTGCAGGAGCAGTTCTTCGTCGATCCGTTCAACGTGTTCCTGGTGGCGCTGACGGCCTTCGTCGCCTTCACCACCGCGCTGTTCTCCCGGCCCTACATGCGCATCGAGGAGCACCACGGGCGCCTGAACGCGGCACGCTTGCGCCTCTACCACAGCATGTATCAGTTGTTTTCCTTCACCATGGTGTTGTGCCTGCTATCGAACAATGTCGGCATCCTGTGGGTGGCACTGGAGGGCGCGACGCTCTCGACCGTGCTGCTGGTGAGCCTGTACCGCACGCCAGCGAGCCTCGAGGCGGCGTGGAAGTATTTCATTCTCTGCTCGGTCGGCATCGCGCAGGCATTGTTCGGCGTGATTTTGCTCTATTTCGCCGCGGAAAAAGTTCTCGGCCCGGGAGGGACTTCACTCCTGTGGACGCACCTGTACGCAGTGCGCGAACAGCTCGAACCGACGGTGCTGTCGCTCGCGTTCGTGTTCCTGCTTGTCGGCTTTGGCACCAAAGTGGGCCTGGTGCCGTTGCACAACTGGCTGCCCGACGCGCACGCCGAAGGCCCGACCCCGGTATCGGCGGTGCTCTCGGGGCTGCTCCTCAACGTTGCGCTATACGCCGTGGTGCGCAGCAAGGTCCTGGTGGACGGCGCGCTCGGGCGCAATTTCTCCGGCGGACTGATGATGGGCTTCGGCCTGCTCTCGGTCGTCGTTGCGGCGTTCTTCCTCTCCCGGCAGCGCGACATCAAACGCATGTTCGCCTATTCGTCGGTCGAGCACATGGGCATCATGACTTTCGCCTTCGGCATGGGCGGACCGGTGGCGGCGTTCGCAGGACTCCTGCACATGACGGTGCACTCGCTCACCAAGAGCGCGATCTTCTTCACCGTCGGCCACGCCTCGCAGAAGACCGGCACGCAGAACATGGCGGACATCCGCGGGCTCATCGAGCAGAGCCCCGCGATCGGTTGGGGCCTGGTGCTCGGCAGCCTCGCCATCCTCGGCATGCCGCCCTTCGGCGTGTTCACGAGCGAGTTCATGGTGCTCACCACCGCGATGCACGAGCACCCCTGGGCGACGCCTTTCCTGCTGGTGGCGCTCGGCGTGGCGTTCGCCGCGATTTTCGGCAAGGTGCAGCCGATGGTATTCGGCGAAACCAATGCGCGCCGGCTGCCGCACGCGCCGGCGCTCATCCCGGTTTTCGTCCACCTGGGGATCGTATTGATGCTCGGACTCTACATTCCGCCCTATCTCGTCGGCTGGTATCGCCAGGCGGCGGCGCTGATCGGGTGATCGTGAACGAGACATTCAAAGAGCTGGGATTGAACGCCGCAGCGCTTCCTGGGGCGATGCCGGTGTTCTGCGCCTCGATCCCGGCCGGCGAGTTGCGCGGCATCTGCGAGCAGGCGCGCGCGCGCAAGGCGCGCCTCGTGGCGCTGTGGGGCAGCGACGAGACGCAGCGCCATGCGGGTTTCGCGCTGCACTTCGCGTTGGCCTTCCCCGCGGGTCTCCTCTGGCTCAGCGTGCCGCTATCGCGAGAGGACCCGCGCTATCCCGGCATCGCCGACATCTATCCGAGCGCGAACCGCATGCAGCGCGCCACCGCCGACCTGCTCGGTATCCGTCCGGATGAGGGCGCCGATCCACGCAAGTGGCTGCGCCACGGCGCCTGGCCCGAGGACACCTTTCCGCTGCGCAAGAGCGTCGGTGCGGGCGCCCGCTTCCCCCAGGCGCCGGACCGCTATCCATTTGTCTCCGTCGAAGGCGAAGGCGTGCACGAGATCCCGGTCGGCCCGGTCCATGCGGGCACGATCGAGCCCGGGCATTTTCGCTTTTCCATCGTCGGCGAGAAAATCCTGCGGCTGGAGGAGCGGCTCGGCTACAAGCACAAGGGCATCGAGAAGCTCTTCGAGTCGATGACGCTCGAAGAGGGCGCGAAGCTCTCGGGCAGGGTGAGCGGCGATTCTACGGTCGCCTATGCCTGGGCCTACGCCATGGCGGTCGAAGGGGCCACGGGAACCGCGCCGCCGAGCCGGGCGCTCGCGCTGCGCGGCGTCTTCCTCGAGCTCGAGCGCATCGCCAACCACCTCGGCGACCTCGGTTACCTCGGCAACGACGTCGCGCTGTCCTTCGGCTTTTTTCAGTTCTGGCGGCTGAAGGAAGATCTGCTGCGGACGAACGCGCGCCTGTTCGGCCACCGCTACCTGATGGACGCCGTCGTTCCCGGCGGCGTCGCGAAGGACCTGCCGCGCCCCGAGGCCGAATTCCTCACCGGCCACCTGGACAAGATCGAGCGCGAGGTCGTGACGCTCAAGGCAATCTACGACGAGCACGCGGGCGCGCAGGACCGCTTCATCATGACAGGACAGGTGCCCCCGGAACTCGCCGAGCGCATGGGCCTCACCGGGATCGCCGGCCGCGCGAGCGGGATGACGCGCGATCTGCGCAGCGATCATCCGATTCCGCCCTACCAGCAGATCGACCCCCGCATCGCTTCGCACACGCGCGGGGACGTCGCGGCGCGCGTATCGGTGCGCTTCGACGAGGTCTTCGAATCGATGCGCCTGGTACGCGCGCTCGTGCAGCAGCTGCCGCCCGGCGCGATCCGCACGGCGGTCGCGGCGGCCGAAGCGGGCGGGCGCGGCCTCGGCTGGGTCGAGGGCTGGCGCGGCGAAGTGCTGATCGCGCTCGAGACCGCCGGGGCAAACCGCATCCACCGCCTGCATCCGCACGATCCTTCCTGGCAGAACTGGCCGCTCCTCGAGCACGCGGTGCACGGCAATATCGTTCCAGACTTTCCGCTCATCAACAAGTCGTTCAATCTGAGTTACAGCGGAGCAGACCTCTGATGTATCAACTCCTGAAACAGATCGCAAAGACCGGCATCGTCACCGAGCCCGCGCCGCTCCCGGATGCGGCACTGCGCGAAACCGAGCAGCGGCTGGGCGAGGTGATCCTGCGGCACTTCGGGCGCGCGCTGGCGATCCGCCACGTAGACGCCGGATCGTGCAACGGCTGCGAACTCGAGATCCATGCGATGAACAGCCCCTACTACAACCTCGAGCGGCTCGGCATCAAGTTCGTCGCCAGCCCGCGCCATGCCGACCTGCTGCTGGTGACCGGGCCGGTGTCGCGCCATATGGAGGTCGCGCTCAAGCGCACCTACGACGCCACACCCGATCCCAAGCTGGTCGTGGCGATCGGCGACTGTGGCTGCACGGGGGGAGTGTTTGGCGAGAGCTACGCGAGCTGCGGACGCGTGGCTAACGTGATCCCGGTGGACATCGCCGTGCCCGGCTGTCCGCCCGAACCGCTAGCGATCATGCGCGGCATCCTCACCGCGATCACCCCCGGAAAACGGCGCTAGCGTCGATGGAACTCTCACTCGCCTTCATCGGCTGGTTCTTCACGCTGACCTCGGCCGGCGCCGTGCTCCTTTCAGTGATCCTCATCGCCACGCTGTTCAACGCCGGCGAGCTGTCGCGGCGTTACCTCAGCTACAGCTTCTGGAACGACCTGATGCTGGGTGCAATCTGGGTGCTCGGGCTCGCGGGGGGAATCGGCGTGATCCGCCTGCAGCCCTGGGGCCGCTATCTGCTGGAGCTTTTCTGCTGGGCGCTGATCGTGCTGATGCTGCTCTCGGCCGCGAGTCGCCTGTACGCGCTGCGCCGGTCCGGGCCGGGCGACCCGCCGGTCAACTGGCTCGGTGCGATCTCCGGGGTGACGCTGATAGTCGTCCCGCTCCTCGCCATCTGCGCCGCTACGATCGTGACGCTGCGCAGCCCCGAGGCACTGAAAGCATTCTCCTAGGGCTTGAGGTAAGCGTAACCCTCCTTTGGCTGCAGGTGCGTGGCCTGCACCACACCGGAGGGCACGAACTCGACACCAAGGATGAACTGCTCCTTCTTCAGCTTGCGGTTGCGCAGCGTGATCTCGCAGAGCTGGAACTTCACGAAACGCCGATCACTTTACGCGAACCGCCCAAGATTGGAAAATCCACCCATGGCCAAACAGCTGAGAATTTCCGGCCACGTCCAAGGTGTGGGCTTCCGCTACTCGTTGATGGAGGAAGCCGAACGGCTGGGCGTCACCGGCTGGGTGAGGAACCGCCGCGACAGCACGGTGGAAGCCGTGGTGGATGGTACGCCCGATACGGTCGAGGCGATGCTCGCCTGGGCGCGCCGCGGGCCTCGCGGTGCGCGCGTGACCGACGTCGAAGTCACCGAAGTTCCGGGAAGCTTCGAGCGCTTCGAGATGCGTCCGACCGAATAGCGCGCACCCCCGACACCGACCGTTGCGCGAATTCAGCTGCGCTGCCCCTCGCAAGCCTCCGAGTCGCGCTGGCAGGCTTCCTGGCAGGCCTGCGCGGCCGGAGCCTCGGTGGTCGTGCGCCGGCAGATCTTCATGCACGTGTCGAATGCGCCGCGGCACGTGGGGGCGCCGTCGGGCCCGGAGATGCCCCTGTAGGCGTAGTAGCCGACCGCCACGGCAATGGCGATCACGACCAGAAGACCGAACGAGCTCAGGCCCTGCTGCGAATTCATCTTGACACCGCGTTCGCGCCAAAGGCGCCCACCGCGACGTACATCCCCGGCGTGAAGATGACGGCGCTAAGATCGGCGGCACCCGCCGAGGCCGTGCTCCAGTTCAGCCCGTCGTCGCTGTAGGCGACGGCGCCGCCCTGACCGACGGCAAGGAAGCGCGAGCCAAAGACGACGCCGCGGAGATTCTGCGAGAGCGGCGGAGCGACCGGGCTCCAGGAGAGCGTATCGCTGCTTGTCACGATCGTGCCCGCGTCGCCGACCGCCACGTAGCGGCCTGCGCCCGCGACCAGTCCGAACGCAGCGCCGCGCAAGGCGTTCGCGGTACCGGAGTTCGGCGCGGTCCAACTGCTCCCGTCCAGGCTCGTCAGCAGCGTTCCGTTCGCGCCGGTCGCGATGAAGCTCCCGTTCACGAATGTCACGCCGTTGAGATCATTCGGGGTGACCGGTGCGACTTGCGTCCAGGTAGTCCCGCTGTCGCTGCTCGTGAAGATGCTGCCACCGCTTCCCACGGCGACGAACAGCTGGAAACCGACGAATCCCACGGTGATTCCATTCATTACCACAGGGCCGCTCGGGATGGCGTTGGCGGAAGTCCAGGTGAGGCCATCGCCGCTCGCCAGGACGGAACCGTCCCTGGCGAGCGCCATGAATGCGGCCCCGGTGAACACCATCGCGCCGAAGTCCTTGGCGGGGCCGGCCGGAACCGAGGTTGGCGTCGCCCAGGCTGTGACGCCGGGAGGATCATCGCTGGCGTAGTTGTAATCGCCCGCAAACAGCGCGCCGGCATCGCCGACCGCCACCAGCCGCGTGCCGCTGAAGGCAACCGCGTTGAGATTCTGGAGCGGCGCGCCGCCGAGCGGCAGCGGCGTGCCCGGTTTCCAAGTCGAGGTGGCTCCCGCGAGCCGAGGTATGATACCGGGGACCACCGGCGAGGCCGGCCCCGCCGGACTGTCCTGGTTGGTGGCGTTCATGACGAACGCGTACTCGGTTCCGTTTATCAGATTGGCGACGACGCGCGGCGATTGCGCAGTGCGAATGAGCGGCACGCCGGGCACGGCCGGCACGACGGAGCTGCCGGCCCGATAGAAGATCCAGTAGGTCAGGTCGGGAAGCTGATCCCAGGAAACGAGCGCGACGCCGTCTCCCTCCTTGACCTTCACGTTCCCCGGCGCGTCGCTGGGCGGATCCGCCTGCCGATGGCAGGCAGCGGCGCAAAGCAGCGTTACAACGGCGAGGAGGCGGAGCAGCAAGCGGTCCAATCGCGGAGTCCCTTCGTTTCGCGGCGGTCGAGACCTAATAGCGAAGCCCGACTCGCGCAGTGTATCAAACGGCGACCGGCATCACTCCCGGCTGACGCCGCAGCGCGACCCTGCCCGCACTGCAACAAGCCTGCGCCGCGGACCCGGGACCGCCGCGATTGCCCGGCGCCTGCGAAGTGACTACCATCTCGCCTTCCAGAACGGCGGCGCCGATTTCACCATGCGGGACCGCACGATCCGCGCCGGTTCCACTGTCGAACAACAGGAGGAGTAGATTCATGGGCAGCAAATACAAAATTCTCATCATGGGCGCCTCGTACGGTTCGCTTCTCGCAACCAAGCTGGCGCTCGCCGGGCACGCGACGCATCTCATCTGCCTGCCGGCCGAAGCCGAGCTGATCAACAAGGAAGGCGCAATCGTTCGCATGCCGGTAAAGGGGCGCGAGGGGCTGGTCGAGATCAACTCCAGGAACCTGCCGGGCAAGATATCCGCCGGCGGCACCACGGGCGTCAATCCTTCCGATTACGATCTGGTGGCACTCGCCATGCAGGAACCGCAGTACCGTTCGCCGGGCGTGCGCGAGCTGCTCGCCGCGGTCGCCAAGTCCAGGGTGCCGTGCATGTCGATCATGAACATGCCGCCGCTGACGTATCTCAAGCGCATTCCGGGCGTCGACGTCGAGGCCTGCCGCAGCTGCTACACCGACGCCAGCGTCTGGGATACGTTCGACCCCAAGGTCATGACGCTGTGCAGCCCGGACCCGCAGGCGTTCCGCCCGCCGGAGGAAAAGGTGAACGTCCTGCAGGTGAGGCTGCCGACCAACTTCAAGTCGGCGCGCTTCGATTCGGAAGCGCACACGGCGATCCTGCGCCAGATCGAGTCGGACATCGAAGCCTCGCGCTTCGACACGGGTACTGGAAAGATCGAGTTGCCCGTCAAGCTCAAGGTCCACGACTCGGTGTTCGTGCCGCTCGCCAAGTGGGCGATGCTCGTCGCCGGAAACTACCGCTGCGTGCTGAAGGACAGCGTGCGCCCCATCAAAGACGCCGTGCACAGCGACCTCGAAGCCTCGCGCTCCGTCTACAACTGGGTGGTCAAGCTGTGCGTGAGGCTGGGAGCGAACGAGAAAGACCTGGTGCCGTTCGAGAAATACGCCAACGCGGCCTTGTCGCTGGGCAGCCCGTCCTCCGCGGCACGGGCGCTCGCCGCCGGCGCACCTAACATCGAGCGTGTCGACCGGCTGGTGAAGACTATAGCGGCACAGAAAGGCATGCACTCCGAAGTCCTCGATCAGACCGTTGCGCTGGTCGATGGCTGGCTGGAGAAAAACCGCAGAAAGGCCGCCTGATTCAGGCGCTGATTCTCCTATCACTGCCGCGGTTGCCCGTGATAGCCTTTTCACGGAGAGGGACCGCGCAGTCGTGCTCGAAAGAATAGGCAAGTACGAGATCCGCCTGCAGATCGGACGCGGTGCGATGGGCATCGTGTACGAAGGTTTCGACCCGGCGATCGGCCGGCGCGTGGCGATCAAGACGCTGCGCACCGAAATGTTCGAGCCGAGCCAGCTCCCCAGCGTGCTTGCCCGCTTCAAGCGCGAAGCGCAGTCGGCGGGGCGCCTCTCGCATCCCCACATCGTCACCATCCACGATTACGGCGAAGAACAAGGCACGCCGTACATCGTGATGGAGTACATCTCCGGCGACGAGCTGGGCCGCCAGCTCGAACGCGGCTCTCGGCTTAAGCCCGACCAAGTGGTGCGCATCATGACCGCGCTCCTCGCGGCGCTCGCGCACGCGCACGAACACGGGGTCATTCACCGCGACCTCAAGCCCTCGAACATGTTCGTACTGAACGACGGCTCGCTCAAGGTCGTGGACTTCGGCATCGCGCGGGTCGAGGCCTCCGACCTCACCGACACCGGCACGACGCTCGGCACCCCCGCCTACATGTCTCCGGAGCAGTTCCTCGCACTTCCGGTGGATGCGCGCAGCGACCTCTACTCGGCGGGCGTCATCCTCTACCAGCTCCTTACCGGCGACAAGCCGTTCACCGGCTCGATCACCGCCATCATGCAGAAGGTGCTGCACCAGCAGCCGATCGAGCCCTCGGTCCTGAACCCGACGCTCTCGAATGTCTGGGACGCCGTGGTGCTGCGGGCGATGGCGAAAAAGCCCGAGGCGCGCTACCAGAGCGCGCGGGAATTCCTCGAGGCGGTGAAGGCGGCACAGGCGGCGGAGCGCGGGGAACCGGTCGCCACCCCAGCGCACGCGGCCGCGCCGCAGGGCGGGCGCGAGGACGAACGTACGATCCGCGTGCGGCCGGGACCGGATCCCGAGGCGACATTGCCCTCGCTGCCGGCAGCGGAAGGCAGCCGGGCGGGCGAAGCACCGCGCTCGCGCAAGGGGCTCGCCATCGCCGCGGGGCTCATCGCCCTCCTCGGACTCGGCGCAGGGCTCGTCTATCTGCGCAACGACTCCGACCGCACGTCGATCGAGCGCGCGCGCCAGGCAGCGGAGCGCCGCGCCGCCGACGCGGAAGAGCGCGCGAGGAAGGAATCCGAGCGCGCGAACCAGGAAGCGCTAGCGCGGGCGAAGACCGAAGCGGCGCGCAGCGAAGACCAGCGACGCGAGGCCGAGGCGGCCAAGGCGCGTGCCCGCAAGGAGGCGGAACGGGCGAAGCAAGAGACCGACGCGAGGGCCAAAGCCGAGGCCGATCGCAGGGAAGAGGAGCTTCGCCGCGAGGCGGACGCGGCCAAGGCGCGCGCCGCGGAAATCGCGCGCAAGGAAGCAGAAGAAAAGACGAGGCTGGCGGCGCTGCGGGCGGACGAGGCAAAGCGCAAAGCCGCCTCCGCGGCACTGGCGAAAAAGGAGGCCGATGACAGAGCAAGGGATGCCGCAAGGAAGGCGGACGCGGCGAGAAAGGCCGAGGAAGCCCGCAAGGCGGAAAAAGCGCGCGCCGAGCAGGCCCTGCGCGACAAGTACAAGGCGGGAAGCGGACTCCGCGACTGCATCGACTGCCCGCAAATGGTGGTGATTCCCGCCGGCGAATTCACGATGGGTTCGCCGGCGTCGGAGGCCGGGCGCTTCGACCATGAGAGCCCGCAGCACGCCGTGCGGATCGCACAGACGTTTGCGCTGGGGCAGAGCGAAGTCACGTTTGCCCAGTTCGAACGATTCGTAACGGAGGCCGGATACAAGACCGAGGCTGAGCGCGACGTCGGCAAGGCGGGATGCCTCGGGTTCAACTTTTCCGATCGAACGGCTACCAAGGACGACTGGCTGGCGGGAAGGAGCTGGCGCAACCCCGGATTCGAGCAGACCTCCGACCGCGACCCGGTGGTCTGCGTGAGTTGGAACGACGCGAAAGCGTACGTTCGCTGGCTATCGACAAAAACCGGGAAGACCTATAGATTGCCGACCGAGGCGGAATGGGAGTATGCCGCGCGCGCCGGGACGAAAACCGCGCGCTACTGGGGCGACGATCCCAATCAAGCGTGCCTCTATGCGAACGTAGCCGATCAGAGCACCTACAGGACAGGGGTGGGGCCGAGCGCGAAGACCTGGTCGCGCTCGAGCGCGCGCAGGCACGAATGCAACGACGGCAGATACTTCACCGCACCGGTCGGCTCGTACCGGGCGAACGGCTTCGGGCTGTACGACGTGCTGGGGAACGCGTGGGAATGGACCGAGGATTGCTGGAACGCAAGCTATACGGGTGCTCCGGCCGACGGCACGGCCTGGCTGACCGGAGATTGTTCCCGACGCGTGCTCCGCGGCAATTCCTGGGTCCAGGAACCGCGCTACGCACGCTCGGCGAACCGCGACCGGGGCCCTTCCGATTTGCGGCGCACCGGTAGCGGTTTCCGTGTTGCCAGAACGCTCGAATGACTCTTATTTTTCCGTTCCCCAAGAGTCAGCCGAACACCATCACCGTGATCGACGGCATGCGCGAAACCTGCAAATTGACGTCGAAAAAGTAGTACTGCAGGTACGCCAGCACCAGGGCGAGCAGCATGAACGCCTGCCTCGCAATCATTCGCCGGCTGGCCGCGTTCGCGGTCCCGAGTTTTCCCGCGAGAAAGCCATGGAGAAACCGGCGAATCGTCTGCCCCGGCCGTTTCGCTGACGGCGCTTCCGTCACCACGCCCTGAATCGACGTGCCGGTCCCCTCGGTCGGCGTGACCGGCTTCGGCGGCGGTTCGGCGCGGATCAGCTCGACGAGCGAGTCGTGCAGGTGGCGGCATACGGCGCGCGCCCTCTCAAGCTTGGCGTCCGACTCGGCCACCTTGGCGTGCGCCTCGGCCCGGTCGGTGACCGCCTGGGCGAGGTCGGCCTTCGCCCTGGCGAGCGCGCCTTCAACATCCTGCCGCTTGCCCATGAGCCCTCGTTTCGTCTGCCGCGGCCGTTTCGCGCGTGCCTTCTCGAGCTTGGCGTCCGCCTCGGCCACGTTGGCGTGCGCCTTGGCTCGGTCGGTGACCGCCTGGGCGAGGTCGGCCTCCGCCCTGGCGAGCGCGCTTTCAACATCCTGCCGTTTCCCCATGAGTCCTCTTTGCAAGAGCCGTACATATACCACAGCGTCATATGCGAATGTTACAGCCCCTCTAGAATTCCTGTCGGGTTAACCCTGATACTCTTTGTCGGGTTATCCCGGATGGCGTGGCGCGGACGGACATCGCAAAATGAGTGTCGGCAAATCGCGGCTCGTGGGGTCCGCAATGACCGGGGAAAGCGCGAGGCTCCTGGCGGCATTCACCGCATCTTCCACGCCTTCGACCGTCATTCCGTTGTTTCACCGTGGAAACCTGCGATCCGCTCATAGACACGAGGACGCTGATGACCTATGAAGAGCGGTTGACTCGTTTGGCCCACCACTGGCGGATGTTCGTCTATGTAGTCAACGTCTGCCAGTTCAGCCTGCTGGTGCTGATCGCCGGCGCGGCGCTTCTGTTTGCAGGCCAGGGGCAAGACCTGCTGCTCAGCACTGCGGAGGATGAAAAGTACCTCGTGCTGGTGCTCAGCCTCCTGATGTGGGCCTTCAGCATCTGGCTGTGGACGCGCACCTTGCTGGAGATTCGTTTTCCCTCGACCCCGGCAGATGAGCCGGTGCTGCTCGCCAAGTACCGCAGCCGGACGCCGCGTGTGCTCGGATTGCTGCCCTTTGTTTTTGGCGCCTGGGCATTGTTCTCCGCCGGTGATCCGGCCTCGCGCTACGTGTGGCTGACGCTGCTCGTAGGCGTCTTGTTCGCCGTGTTCGTGGTGTTCCGGCGCTGGGCCGGGCGCAAGGTGGCGGGCATCGTTTCGCGTGCGCAGCCGCAGAAGAGCAGGTTGTGGGTGGACGAGATGGGGCAGGAACCCGTGCGAGAGAGCCTTTGGACGGGGTTGGGGACGTTGGACTTTGCGGCGCTGTTGCTCCTGGTAGCAGGTATGGTGATGTTTCTCTGGGGCATGATCGATCCGCTCAGCATGGGCAATTACTTCAACGCGCTCGTCCTGCTCATGGCCTGGGGCGCCACCTTCCTGCCTCTCGGCAGTTTCATCAGCTACTACGCGAACCTCTGGCGGTTGCCGTTCGTGACGCTGCTCGTGGTGCTGGCGTTGGCGTCGAGCACGTGGAACGACAACCATGCGATCCGCCCGCTTGCCGGCGATGCGGCGGACAAGCGCATCACCGCCAGGGAAGCGCTCGACGCCTGGGCCAAGAAGCATTGCCCGCCCGAGGGCCCGGGCAAGGACTGCGGCGCTCTCGTCGTCGTGGCGACCGCCGGCGGCGGCATCCGCGCCGCGTACTGGACCGGCACCGTGCTCGGACATCTCGAGGAAAGGCTTGCGTCGTTTCACGACCGCGTGTTTGCGATCAGCGGCGTCTCCGGGGGCTCCGTCGGCGCGAGCGTCTACCGTGCCGTCGTGGCAGGGGCGGATGCCAAGGGCTGCAAAGACACCGTACTCAAGTGCAGCAACGACGTGCTGTCGCGCGACTATCTCTCGCCGCTATCCGCCAATCTGCTCTATCGTGACCTGTTGCAGCGGTTCATCCCGGTGTCGCTACTGCCGGACCGGGCGCAGACGCTGGAGACCGCGTGGGAACGCGGTTTTGCGGAGGTCACCGGCACTCAAACGTTCAGCGAGTCGTTCGCTTCGCTCGGCCTGCCCGGCAAGACACCTTGGCCGGCGCTGTTTCTGAATGCCACCCGGTCGGAGAACGGCCGACGCATTATCGCTTCGACGGTGCGCATCGACAATGAACCCGCTTTCAAGCTCGCCAAAGACCAGCTGGACGTGCTCGGCTATGACGTTCGTCTTTCCAGCGCAGCGCACAACAGCGCGCGCTTTCCATTCGTGAGCCCAGCCGGCAGCTGGCACGAAGGCAAGGGTGAGGATAGGACTGCGGGAAAGATACTCGGGCGCGTGCAGGACGGGGGCCTCTTCGAGAACTACGGTGCCGTCACGGCGCTCGAGATCCTCCAGCTCGCCGAGCAGCGACTCGCCAAGCGATATACCCCGGTTGTGATACAGATCAGCAGCGATCCGACCTTGCCGGCCGATCTCGCCCCGAGCCCCGAGGGCCCTGTAAAGAACTTTGCGTACGAGGCCTTGACCACGCTTCGTACGTTGTTCAATACCCGCGTCAGCCATGGCGAGGAAGCCGCAGTACAGCTGAAGGAGTGGGCCGAACGCAGGGGACGCTACGTGCACTTCCGCATGTGCGATCACACGCGCGAGAACCTCGATCCGCCTCTTGGCTGGGCGTTGTCGAAACACGCCGAGAAGACGATCGAGAGTTACCTGCTTGATACCCTGGACGGCGACAAGCCGCCAAGCTGCCGTCCGGAAAACCAGGAAAACGTGCGGCAGCTGTGCACCTTGCTGGGTGCGAAGGCGGGGACATGTCGATGACGAGCGAAAGGAATACCGAAGGAGGACACAACGCGAGCAGACGCTGGAACGCGATTGCCACGGTGCCGTTAATGGATGCCTTAGAGCTCTGCCCCCTACGGATACAGCACCTCCACATTCTCCGGCCTCAACCACTCGTTCAGCGACTTCAGCAGCGCATCGTCCAGATTGACCCGCCAGCTCTCCCCTAGCTGCATCTCCACGCTAGCGCCGCCGTTGCGGTAGCACACCGCGACGGGACAGGGGCCATTCCGATACGGCTCCAGCAAGCTACGAAGTTTCGCCGATGCCGCCGCCCCCCCGGCAGAGGCCTCGCCGTTCATCGACAGCCGCACGCCCCGCGCGAACCGACTTCGTGCACCGGCCAAATCGTAGATCCTCTCCGCCGCGATGCGCATAAACACGCTCTCGCCCTCCTCGCCCACCGAACGCCGCACGTTCCTCACTTTCGCCTCGATCACCACCAGCGCGTCCTCCTTCACCAGGTCGCGGTACTGGTCGAATACCTCGTTGTATACAGTCACCTCCTGGGTCGCGGTGCCGTCTGACAAATTGACGACGATCATGCGGCCGCCTTGCGTCTTCTGGAAGCGCAGCGACTCGACGATGCCGGCGATGAGCTGGGTGTGCACGCCGCCGGCGCCCTCGACGGACGGTGCGAGGCTCTTCAGGCTGGTGCGCACGAAGCGGGAAACTTCCCCGCGCACCGCAGCGAACGGGTGCCCCGAAAGATAGAAGCCCAGGCTCGTCTTCTCCTCGCGCAGGCGCCGCGTCTCGTCCCAGCGTTCCGCGGCGACGAGCGCGATGCGCTGCTGCGATTCGCCGTCGGCCGCGCCGAACAGGTTCGTCTGCTGCGCGTGGCGCTCGGCCTGCTCGGCCGCCTCCATCGCCACGCCCACCGAGGCCAGCAGGCTCGCGCGGTGGTCGTTCAGCGAATCGAACGCACCGGCGCGCACCAGCGCCTCGACCGTGCGCCGGTTGACGGCGCGCTTGTCCACGCGCTCGCAGAAATCGAAGAGGTCGAGGAACGGACTGTCCTTCCTCGCCGCGAGAACCGCCGCGATCGCCGACTCGCCCGTGCCTTTCACCGCGCCCAGTCCATAGCGTATCGTCTTTGCGTCCACCGGAACGAAGCGGTATTCCCCTGAGTTGATGTCGGGCGCGAGCACCTTCAGGCCGTTCCCGAGCGCGTCCTCGTGGAACTGGTGCACCTTGTCGGTGTCGTCCATCACCGCCGAGAGGTTGGCCGCCATGAACGCAGCGGAATAGTGCGCCTTTAGGAACGCGGTCTGGTAGGCGATGAGCGCGTAGGCGGCGGCGTGCGACTTGTTGAAGCCGTAGCCGGCGAACTTCTCCATCAGGTCGAACAGAAGGATGGCTTTCGCGCGCGGCAGACGGTTCTTCTCCGCGCCGGCGACGAAGACATCCCGTTGCTGCGCCATTTCCTTCGCGTCCTTCTTGCCCATCGCGCGGCGCAAGAGGTCCGCGCCGCCGAGCGAATAACCGCCCATCACTTGCGCGATCTGCATCACCTGCTCCTGGTACACCATGATCCCGTAAGTGGGTTTCAGGATGGGCTCCAGGCGCGGATCGAGATATTCGACGCGCTTGCCGTTCTTGCGTTCGACGAATTCTGGAATGAGCTCCATCGGCCCGGGCCGGTACAGGGCGACGAGCGCGATGATGTCCTCGAAGCGGTCGGGCCGGGCCCGCTTGACGAGGTCGCGCATGCCGCGCGATTCGAACTGGAATATCGCGGTGGTGTTGGCATTGGCGAACACCGCATACGCGCGAGGATCGTCGAGCGGGATCTTCTCCAGCGCGAACTCGGGTGAGCCCATCGCGCGAATGGACTGCACCGCCCAGTCGAGAATGGTGAGCGTGGTGAGACCGAGGAAGTCGAACTTCACCAGACCGATCCTCTCGACGTCCTTCATGTCGAACTGCGAGATCGTGCTCTCGGTCCCTTGAGCCGCGTACAACGGGCAGAAGTCGGTGAGCTTCCCCGGCGCGATCAGGACGCCGCCCGCGTGCATGCCGACGTTGCGGGTCAACCCCTCGAGCTGCCCGGCGAGTGCAAGCAGCGCGCGCGTCTCCTCCTCGGTCTTCTCGCGCTCGGCCAGGCGCGGTTCCATCTCGCGTGCGTCCTGCAGAGTGATGCGCTTGCCGGGCTGGAAGGGAATGAGCTTCGCCAACTCGTCGGTACGCGCGTAGCTCCATTCCATCACGCGGCCGACGTCGCGCACCACGGCGCGCGCGGCCATGGTGCCGAACGTGGCGATCTGCGAGACCGACTGCGCGCCGTACTTCTGCCTGACGTACTCGATCACGCGGTCGCGGCCGCGCTCGCAGAAGTCGATGTCGAAGTCCGGCATCGACACGCGCTCGGGGTTGAGGAAACGCTCGAATAGGAGGTCGTACCGAAGGGGATCGAGATCGGTGATCCCGAGCGAATAGGCGACCAGCGACCCCGCGCCAGAGCCGCGCCCCGGGCCCACAGGCACGCCGTTCGACTTCGCCCAGTTGATGAAATCGGCGACGATGAGGAAGTAGCCGGCGAAGCCCATCTGCACGATGGTTTTCGTCTCGAGATCGAGACGCTGCCGGTAGCGCGGTTCCTCTTTCGCGCACCGTTCCGCGTCCGGGTAGAGCGCGGCGAGCCGCCGCTCGAGGCCCTGCCCGGCCGTATGCGCCAGATAATCCTCCAGGCTCGCCCCACCGGGCGTGGGAAACTTCGGCAGCCGGCTCTTGCCCAAATCGAGGGACAGATTGCAGCGGCGCGCGATCTCCACTGAATTCGCGAGCGCCTCGGGCAGATCGGCGAAGCGCTCCGCCATCTGCGCCTGCGACAGGAAATAGCTGTCGCGCGTAAAGGCCCGCGGGCGGCGCTGGTCGCCGAGCACGTGCCCTTCGGCGATGCACACCCGCGCCTCGTGCGCGGTGAAGTCCTCGGGCTTCAGGAACTGCACCGGGTGGGTGGCGACCACGGGGAGTGAGCACGCCCCGGCGAGACCCACCGCGGCATCGACGTAGCTCTCCGCCTGCGGGCTGCCCGGGCGCTGCAACTCGAGGTAAAACCGTCCGGGAAAGAGCCCTGCCCACTCCTGCGCCAGCCGCTCGGCCTGCGCGCGGTTGTCCTGGAGCAGCGCCGCGCCGATGTCACCGTACATCGCGCCGGAGAGCGCGATCAGACCCTCGGTGCCCGCTGCGAACCAGTTCTTCTTCATCTCGGCGCGACCGCGATGCTGATTCTCCAGCCACGCCCGCGTCAGCAGCTCCGACAATTTCAGATAACCCTGCCGCGACTGCACCAACAGGACCATCCGGTGCGGCTTGTCGCGCTCGGATTCGTTGGTCATCCAGAGGTCGCAGCCGATGACCGGCTTGACACCGGCGGCGCGCGCCGCCTTGTAGAACTTGACCATGCCGAACACGTTGGCGAGGTCGGTGATGGCGAGCGCCGGCATGCCGTCGGCGGCGGCCCGGGCGACGCCTTCGTCGATGCGCACGATGCCGTCGCTGACGGAGAATTCGCTGTGCAGCCGCAGATGGACGAAGGCGGGGGTTGGCATCGAATCGCGGGGACGACGGGAAAATTCCCGCGCAGAAATTTTACACCGGGGTTTCCGCGCGGGGGCCGATCGCCGTCAAAACTCCCGGCGGGTTCCAGGGTCCAACAACATCATGCAGCACGCAAATATGCGATTCCTCACCGCGATCAAGGGCCTAGTCGCGTTGACCGCGGCGCTTGCGCCGCTCGCCTGCAACGCGGACACCGTATACAAGTACCAGTATCCGGACGGCAAGGTCGTTTACTCGGACTCGCCGGTCCGCGGAGCGCGGCTGATCGGCCGCTATCTGCTGCTTCCGCAACCGGCCGGCGAAAGCAAGGCAAAGGCGGTGCCCGGCGGCGCGGATCCCGAAGAACGCGCGCGCCGGCGCTCACAGGCGCTCGACGCGTCCGACGCCGCGATCAAGGCCGCAGAGCTCGCACTGAAGAGCGCGCAGGAGCGCCAGAAGGCTGGCGTCGAGTCGCTTCCCGGCGAGCGCATCGGCAACGCTTCCGGACGCGGCTCGCGGCTGCGTCCGGAATACTTCGTGCGCCAGCGGCAGCTGATAGACGACCTCGAGCAGGCTCAGGGTCGGCTCGACGAGGCATGGCGGGCGCACAACGAACTGCGCGATTGACGCCCGTTCCCTTTCTGCGGTCTGGCCCCGCCCTGAACCGGTCGCATCAGGCGATCGAGACCTGCGGCTCGGCGGCATTGCGCGCCTCGACGCGGCCGATTCGGAAGACCGTTTCCCCGGCGCCCGCGAGCGAGCGCGCCGCACGATCGGCGTCCTTCGCGTCCAACACGACAACCATGCCGATGCCGCAGTTGAATACACGGTGCATCTCGGCGTCGGCGACTCCGCCTTCGCGCTGCAGCCACTGGAACAGCGGCGGCAGCGGCCAGGACGCGCGCACGATCGCCGCTTTCACGGACTCGGGCAGGATGCGCGGGAGGTTTTCCAGCAGACCCCCGCCCGTGATGTGCGCCATGCCCTTCACCTTGACCTCGCGCAGCAGCGCGAGCAGCGACTTCACGTAGATGCGCGTCGGCTCGAGCAGCACGTCCCCGAGCGGTCTGCCGTGAAAATCAGCGTGGAGATCGGGCTTCGCCCGCTCGACGATCCGGCGCACCAGGGAATACCCATTCGAATGCGCGCCGCTAGCCGCGAGCCCGAGCAGCACGTCGCCGGCCGCGATGTCCCGGCCGTCGACGATCGCGCTTTTCTCGACCACACCGACCGCGAACCCGGCGAGATCGTACTCGCCTTCGGCGTACATGCCGGGCATCTCGGCGGTCTCCCCGCCGATGAGCGCGCAGCCGGCAAGTTCACAGCCGCGCGCAATGCCCTTGACCACGTCGGTGGCGACCGCCACGTCGAGCCTGCCGCAGGCGAAGTAGTCGAGGAAGAATAGCGGCTCGGCGCCTTGCACCAGGATGTCGTTGACGCTCATCGCCACGAGGTCGATGCCGACGGTGTCGTGCCTGCCGAGCTGGAAGGCGAGCTTGAGCTTGGTGCCGACGCCGTCGGTGCCGGAGACGAGCACGGGCTCGCGGTATTTTTTCGAGACCTCGAACAGGGCGCCGAATCCGCCGATCCCGGCGAGCACTTCTGGGCGCAGCGTCCTCTTCGCGAAGGGCTTGATCGCCTCGACCAGCGCGTTGCCGGCGTCGATGTCCACCCCCGCGTCGCGGTAAGTGAGAGGAGTGCGGTTGGCCAAGGTGGAAGCGACTATGAGGATTCTAAAGACGAGGGATATGCAAGGGAGCGCGCCCCCTTTTTCGACACCCTGATAGAGTTACGCGTTTAGCGCTGGAATTTTAATCGAAATGCCCCCTGTCCGCCTTACCGATCCGGAGAAATGGTGGTGGCCCGCGCTTGCGCTGGCGGTGCTGGTGCTGTTCTACTTTCTCTCGCCGATCCTCGCGCCCTTCCTGCTCGGCGGCATCCTCGCCTACATCTGCGATCCGCTGGTCGACTGGCTGGAGCGCAGGCGCGTGCCCCGCACGATCGCGGTGCTCCTGGTGATGCTGCTGCTGGTCGCGCTCCTCGTGCTGCTCGCGGTGATCTTGGTGCCGCTGTTCTACAAGGAAGTGAAGCTGCTCTCCGAGCGCCTGCCCGGATACCTCGACCAGGTGAACGTCCATCTCGTGCCGTGGCTCAAGGATCGCTTCGGCATCCAGATCCAGGTCGACGCGGCGAGCATCCGCCAGCTGGTGACGGACAGCCTGCAGGGCACCGAAGGCATCGGGCTGAAGCTGCTCGAATCGCTCAAGATCGGGGGCCTCACGGTGATCGGCTACCTCGTCAACCTCCTGCTCGTGCCGGTGGTGCTGTTCTACATGTTGCGCGACTGGAAGGGGCTGCTCGCGCGCCTCGACCGACTGGTGCCGCGGCGCTGGCACACCAAGGCCCGCGGGCTGGTCGCCGAGATCGACGCCGTGCTCGCCGAATTCCTGCGCGGCCAGGTCACGGTGATCCTCGCCATGAGCGCCTTCTACACGCTCGGCCTTTGGCTCACCGGGCTGGAGTTCTTCCTCCCCGTCGGCGTGATCACCGGCGTCCTGGTTTTCATTCCCTACGTCGGCATGCTCACCGGGCTGGTGCTCGCCACGCTCTCGGCGCTGATGCAGTTCGGCGCGACCTCGGGCCTCGTGTGGGTGGGCGTGGTGTTCGCCGCCGGCCAGGCGCTCGAGGGCTTCGTCATCACCCCGGCGCTCGTCGGGCAGCGCGTCGGCCTGCACCCGGTCGCGGTGATCTTCGCGCTGCTTGCCTTCGGCCAGATCTTCGGGTTCTTCGGCGTGCTGCTGGCGCTGCCGGCGAGCGCGGCACTGCTGGTCGGCCTGCGTCACCTGCGCACCCGCTACTACGCGAGCTCGTTCTACAAGAATTGATGCAACAACTGCTCCTCGAACTCTCTCCTCCACCGTCGCCGACGCTGGAGAATTTCTTCCCGGGGCAAAACGGCGCGGCGCTCGGCGCGCTGCGCGCGGCGCTCGCCGGCGGCGAGGCCTTCGTCTACCTGTGGGGCGCCGCCGGCAGCGGCAAGACGCATCTGCTGCGCGCCTTTGCCCGGGCGGCAGGTGCCGACGCGGCCTACCACGAGATGGCGCGTGCCGACTGGAAGGGCCTGGAAACTCTCAAGACCGTCGCAATCGACGACGTTTCCCGGCTCGACGAACCCGGGCAGATCACCGCCTTCGATCTGTGCAACCGGCTGCGCGCGTCGGGCGGTGTGCTGGTCGCGAGCGGCACGGTGCCGCCCGCGGAGCTCGCTTTGCGTGCGGACCTGCGCTCGCGCCTTGCCTCGGGAATCGTTCTGCAACTGCACCCGCTGGGCGACGCGGAAAAATCCCAGGTGCTGCGCGAACACGCCGCCGCGCGCGGACTGGCGATCGACGAGGCTCTCATCGACTACCTGCTCACCCACTTCGAGCGGGACATGGGAACGCAGATCGCGCTCCTCGATGCGCTCGACCGCTACTCCCTGCAGCGCCAGCGCGGCATCACGCTGCCGCTGTTGAAGGAAGTGCTGCAGCAGCTGCGTCCGGTGCAGTGAGCGCCATGGGAAACCGCTTGGAACTGGCGCTTTTCGATCTGGACAATACGCTGCTCTCCGGGGACAGCGATTACGAGTGGGCGCAGTTCCTCATCGAGCGCGGCGTGCTCGAGCGCGCGCACTACGAGGCGAGGAACGAGCATTTTTTCTCGCAGTACAAGGAAGGGCGCCTGGACATCCACGAGTTCCTCGACTTCCAGCTCGCGCCGCTGGCGCGCCACCCGCGCGAACAGCTCGAAGCCTGGCACGCCGAATTCATGCGCGTGAAGGTGAAGCCGATGATCCGCAAGAAGGGGCTGGCGCTGGTGCGCGCTCACCTGGCGCAGGCGCACCTGTGCGCGATCGTCACCTCGACCAACGCCTTCATCACCGAACCGATCGCGCGCGAATTCGGCGTCGAGCACCTGCTCGCGACCGAGCTCGAAGTCCGCGACGGGCGCTTCACCGGCAAGCCCCGCGGCACGCCCGCGTTCCGGCAGGGCAAGGTGACGCGCCTCGCCGAATGGCTGGGCGGGCGGAGCGAGACGCTCGCGTCCTTCAGCGCGAGCTGGTTCTACAGCGATTCGCTGAACGACCTGCCGCTGCTCGAGCGCGTCACCCGGCCGGTCGCGGTCGACCCCGACGACACCCTGCGGCGGGAAGCGCTCGCGCGCGGCTGGCCGGTCGTCAGCCTCGGTGACGCGTGAAGGCCGTTCCGGTCCTGGTGATCGCGCTGGTGCCGGCGAGCCTGGCGCTCGCCGTCGCGTTCGGCAGCGTCGATCTCGGCGCGGCGCGGCTCGCCGATGCGCTTCTTTTGCGCGGCGATGAGCTCGCGCGCGAGATCGTCTGGGGCGTGCGCGTGCCGCGTGCCCTCGCCGGGTTCGCCTGCGGCGGCCTGCTCGCACTCGCCGGCAGCCTGCTGCAAGTGCTACTGCGCAACCCGCTCGCCGATCCCTACATCCTCGGCGTTTCGGGCGGGGCCTCGGCGGGCGCGCTCGGGGCCATGCTGCTGGGAGCGTCGCTGGCTGGGCTCCACGTGTCCGCTTTCGCCGGCGCCGCGCTCGCCGCCGGAGCGGTCTGGGCGTTCTCGCTGGGACCCTCGGGCTGGAATCCTTACCGGGTGCTGCTCGCGGGGGTGGCGCTGTCCTCTGGCTTCGGCGCCATCGTCGGCCTGCTCTTGTCGCTCGCGCCTTCGGCGCAACTGCAGGGCATGCTCTTCTGGCTGCTCGGCGATCTGTCGCCCGCGGGCGATCCGACGCCCGCGCTCGTGGCGCTCGCGGCGTGCGCCGCGCTGGCCTTCCCGCAGTCGGCGGCCCTCGACGTTCTGGTCCTCGGCGAGGACAAGGCGCGCTCGCTCGGCGTCGCAGTGACCCGCGTGCAGTTGCTCGCCTTCGGCTGCGCCACGGTCGCAACGGTTGCCGCGGTCCTCCTCGGCGGTGCGATCGGCTTCGTCGGGCTGGTCGTGCCTCATATGCTCAGGCTCTGCGGTATCCACCGCCACGCCGCGCTCCTGCCCCTGGCCACGTGCCTCGGAGGCAGCCTCCTCGCCCTCGCCGATACGCTCTCGCGGAGCATCGCCGCCCCGACCGAGCTTCCCGTCGGCGTGGTCACCGCCCTCATCGGGGTCCCGGTGCTGCTCGTCCTGCTCGCGAGGCTGCGCTGAATGCTCAAGGCGAGGGACCTCACCCTGCACATCGGCGGCCGCGAGCTGGTGCGAAGTCTCGACATCGCGCTCGCGCCGGGTGAGTGCTGGGCGCTGCTGGGGCGCAACGGCGCGGGAAAGACGAGCCTCATCCTCGCGCTCACGGGCTTGCGCGCGGCAAACGCCGGTTCGATCGACCTGGAGGGCAGACCGCTCGCGTCCCTTGCGCGCCGGGAAGCGGCGCAGCGCATCGGCGTGCTGCTGCAGGACGAGGATGCGGATTTCTGGGGCAACGTGATCGACTACGTCATGCTCGGGCGCCACGCGCGCACCCGCAGTGCCTGGGGCCGCGACGAAGAAGGCGCAGCGCTCGCGCGGCGCTGGCTCGGGGAACTCGACCTCGCCGGGCACGCCGCCCAGGCCTACCGCACGCTCTCGGGCGGGGAACGGCAGCGGGCGCGCATTGCGCAGCTCTTCGTGCAGGACCCGGATATCCTGCTGCTCGACGAGCCGCTGCAGCACCTCGACCTGCGCTACCAGGCGCTGGTGATGCGCACGCTCGCCGCGCACGCCGCCGCCGGCAAGACGGTGCTCGCCGCACTGCACGAGCCCGCGCACGCCGCGCGATACTGCGGATTCTGCGTTTTACTGTATGATGCGGGCCGCGCGAGCCTGGGGCGCTCGGGCGACATGCTCACCCAAGCCAATCTCGAGGCGCTGTACCAGTGCCGGCTGGAAACCGCCGGCGCGCTGAGTTTTCATCCCATTTGATCAAGAAATTCATCCGGCGCGTTCTGCGGCTCGACGCAGCCGAGCCGCACCTCATCCCGCGCGAGCGGCACGGCATCGGCCGCGAGGCCATTTCGCCGGGCTCGCGCAAGGTCTGCGAGACGCTGCAAAGCCACGGCCATACCGCGTACGTGGTGGGCGGCGCGGTGCGCGACCTGCTCCTCGGCCTGCGCCCCAAGGATTTCGATGTCGCCACCGACGCCGATCCCGAGGACGTGCACCGGCTGTTCCGGCGCTCGCGCCTTATCGGCCGGCGCTTCAAGCTAGTGCACGTGATGTTCGGCGAGGAGACGGTAGAGGTGTCCACATTCCGCTCACGCACCGCCGCGGAGACCGACGAGCATGGACGTGTCCTTCGCGACAATATCTATGGCACGCGCGAGGACGATGCGATCCGGCGCGATTTCACGGTGAACGCCCTGTACTACGACCCGGCCACCGAGACCATCCTCGACTATCACAACGGGTTGAGGGACATGCGCCACAAGTCCGTGCGCGTCATCGGCGACGCCCGCGCGCGCTACCGCGAGGACCCGGTGCGCATGCTGCGCGCTGCCCGCTTCGCGGCGAAGCTCGGCTTCACCATCGACGAGCGCACGCGCAAGCCCATCCGCGAGATGGCCTCGTTGCTGGAAAACGTCCCCGCGTCGCGGGTCTACGAGGAAATACAAAAGCTGCTGCTCTCCGGCCACGCCGCCACCAGCCTGCGACAGCTGCGCAGCGAAGGCCTGCACCATGGCCTCTTGCCGCTGCTCGATGTCATCTTCGAGCAGCCGATGGGAGAACGCTTCGTGCAACTCGCGCTCGAGCAAACCGACGCGCGCGTGCGCTCGGGCAAGCCGGTGTCGCCGGCGTTCCTCTTCGCCGCGCTGCTCTGGCACGAAGTGCTGGCGGCATGGAAGAAACTGGAGCATCAGGGCCAGCACCGGATTCCGGCGCTTTTTCGCGCGATGGACACGGTGCTCGACATCCAGACCGGGAAGCTCGCCATCCCGCGGCGCTTCACTGCGGTGATGAAGGAGATCTGGGCGATGCAGCCGCGCCTGGAGCAGCGCAGCGGCCGCCGCCCGTTCGCTGTGCTCGCGAACGACAAGTTCCGCGCCGGCTTCGATTTTCTGGTGCTGAGAGCACAAAGCGGTGAAGCCCCCGAGGAGCTCGCGCAATGGTGGCAGCGATTCCAGCGCTCGAGCGAGGCCGAACGCCAGGCGATGCTGCTCGAGCCGCAAGCCGGCGAACACCGGCGTCGGCGGCGCCGGCGGCGAAAGCATCCGTCCGCGCCACCGGACGCGGCGCCGGTTTGAGCCGGAGCCGTATAATTTGAGCCTAACGCCCGAATCATGAAACGCGTTCTGCTTGTGCATTTTTCGCAAACCGGGCAGCTCGCCCGCGTGGCTCGCCGCCTCACCTCGCCGCTCTCCGGCGCGGGCGACGTAGAGCTGGTGGAGGAAGTACTGCGTCCACGCCAGCCGTATCCCTTTCCGTGGCCGCTGTGGAAGTTCCTCGATACCATGCCGGAATCAGTGCTGCTCGATCCGCCCGCACTCGAACCTCTCTCGAGGCGCGTGGACGAGGATTTCGATCTCATCATCCTCGCCTACCAGGTGTGGTATCTCGCGCCCGCCGGTCCGATGACTGCCTTCCTCAAGAGCCAGACCGCGACGCGCCTTCTGCGCGGGCGCCCGGTGGTCACGGTGATCGCCTGCCGCAACATGTGGTTGCTCGCCCAGGAAACCGTCAAACGCCTGATCGGCGAGGCGGGCGGAATTCTGCGCGACAACGTGGTCTTGACAGACCGCGGCAGCGCGCTGGAGACCTTCATCACCACGCCGCGCTGGCTGCTCACGGGGCAACGCGACGCGTTCTGCGGCCTGTCGGCGGCCGGAGTCTCGGAGGATGACATCGCGGGCGCCGACCGGTTCGGCCGCGCGCTTCTCGACGCGCTGCGCGCGCACCGCGAACGCGACACCGCACCGATGTTGGCGGGCCTGGGCGCAGTGCGCGTGGATCCGCGCCTGATCTTCAGCGAGCGCGCCGCGCGACGCGCGTTTTCGGTCTGGTCCCGCGTCATCCGGCTCGGCGGTCCCCAGGGATCGGTGGGCCGCCTGCCGCTGCTGGCGCTATTTTCCGTATATCTTGTCGCAATGATCTTGCTCGTCGTGCCCGCGAGTCTGCTGCTGCAGCGTCTGGCGCGGCCGCTGCTCACGCGACACCTGCAATCGCTGCAGACTTACTACGAACTTCCTTCGGGGCGCTGACGCGACCCGAAGAGCGAATCGACCGGGAAACCTCGAATGGACCGCCGCACCGCCTACATCACGCGCAGCTCCATCTGCCTGCCCAACGCGCCGGTGGAGAATGACCAGGTAGAGGCGATCCTGGGCCAGGTCGGCGGGCGGCCTTCGAGGGCGCGACGCGTCGTGCAGCGCAGCAATGGAATCCGGCGGCGCTACTACGTCATCGATCCGGCCACCGGCCAGCCGAACTACACCAACGCCAGCCTCACCGCGAAGGCCGTCAAGGGTCTCGCAAGCAAGGGTTTTGCTCTCGATGACCTCGCGTGCCTGGTGTGCGGCACCTCGAACCCGGACCAGCTGATGCCCAATCACGCGGTCATGGTTCACGGCGAGCTCGGCTCTCCAGTCTGCGAGGTCGCTGCGACGGCCGGGGTATGCGTTTCCGGCGCCACGGCGCTGAAGTACGCATGGATGTCGGTGCTGTCCGGAAGCGCGCCCAACGCCGTCGCGACCGGTTCCGAGGTCGCGTCGCTGGGCCTGCGCGCGCAGAACTATCCTCCCGAGGGGCCGGACACCGCCGAGAATCTGGAAGCACATCCGGAGCTGGCGTTCGAAAAGGATTTCCTGCGCTGGATGCTGTCCGACGGAGCCGGCGCGCTGCTCGTCGAACCCGCGCCCCGGCCCGGACTGAACCTGCGCATCGACTGGATTGACGTTTTCTCCTACGCGCACCTGCTGCCCGCCTGCATGTACGTCGGCGCCGAAAAGCAGCCCGACGGCGGGCTGCGCGGCTGGATGCTCTACTCTGCCCGCGAACGTGAATCGAATTCGGTGTTCGCCTTGAAGCAGGACGTGAGGCTGCTGAACGAAGAGGTCATCGAGCACACCCTGGTCAAGCCGCTGGCGCGCGTCATCGCGCAGCGCTCGCTCGCTGCGGCGGACGTCGACTGGTTTCTGCCACACTATTCGTCGGAATATTTCCGCAAACCGGTCGCCGACGGACTCGCCCGGGCCGGTCTGCCGATCCCGCAGGAGCGCTGGTTCACCAATCTCGAACAGGTGGGCAACGTCGGATCGGCGTCGATTTACATCATGCTGGACGAACTGCTACAAAGCGGGCGCCTGAAGGACGGGCAGCGTCTCCTGTGCTGGGTGCCGGAGAGCGGACGATTCTCGAGCGCCTTCATCGGTCTCACCGCCGTAACGCATGCGTGAGCGGGAAGTACCCCAGGAGGGTAACTCCACCCTGGCGGGCCATCGCAAGGCAGTCTACGCGGCCGACGCGGACGGCAGGCTGCGGCTGGTGCCTTCGCGCGGCTGGGAGGTCGAGGAGATCGTCACGCGCCAGGCGGTGGACGACCTGGCGCGGCGCGCGGCGGATGCGCAAGCCCGGGCGCTTTCCGGGGAGTCTTCCCCGCTCGAATGCCACATGTACCGTGCGCGCATGGACCTCGGTCTGCTCTCGCAAACCACCGGCATCTGGCGCTGGCGCGTGCGGCGTCACTTCAGGCCGCGCGTGTTTGCGCGCCTGCCGCTCGCGCTGAAGGCGCGTTACGCCGAGGCGCTCGGGATCACGGTCGACGCGCTCGAGAAGGTGGACTAGAAATGCCCGACGCCTTCGTGCACGCGCACGCCTCACACTGCGAGTCCGGCGTCATGTCGTCGCTCCTGCGCCATCACGGCCTGCCCCTGTCCGAGGCGATGGCCTTCGGCTTGTCCTCCGCCTTGGCCTTCGCCTACCTGCCGTGCATCCGCATCAACGGGCTGCCGCTCATATCCTTCCGCATGCCGCCGCGAGCCATCGTCAAGGGCCTCCAGCGCCGGCTAGGCCTCGCGATGCACTTCGAGACTTTCCGCTCGCCCGCGGACGGAACGGCGCGGCTCGACGCGCTGCTCGACTCGGGGAAGCTCGTCGGCCTGCAGGCTTCGGTGTTCTGGCTGCCGTATTTTCCGCCCGACCTGCGCTTTCATTTCAACGCGCACAACCTGCTCGTCTACGGCCGCGAGGGCGATGAATACCTGGTCAGCGATCCGGTCGGGGAAACGCCGGTCCGCTGTGCGCGCAAGGATCTCGAAAAAGCGCGTTTTGCGAAGGGGGCGCTCGCGCCGAAGGGGCTGCTCTACTACCTGACCGCGCCGCCGCCGGCGCCGGACTGGTCGCTCCTCGGGCGGCGTGCGCTCGCGCGCACCGCACACATCATGCTGCACGCCCCAGTGCCCCTCGTCGGCGTGCGCGGCATCGAGATCCTCGCGCGCCGCGTCGGGCGGCTGCCCCTCGCCGACGGCGGCGAGCGAGCGCGCCTGTACATCGGCAACATCGTGCGCATGCAGGAGGAGATCGGCACGGGCGGCGGCGGCTTCCGCTTCCTCTACGCTTCGTTCCTTCAGGAGCTCTCGTCGGTGACGCGCTACGCTGCGCTGGAAGCACTGGCCGGGCGCCTGGTGGAGATCGGGGACCGCTGGCGCGAGTTCGCGCTCTCCGCGGCGCGCATGATCCGCGGGCGCGACGCACTCGCTCCGCCCAGACTCGCCGCGCTCCTGCGCGCGCTCGCCGGAGAAGAGAGGCTTTTTTTCCGAGACCTGCTACGCACAACACGCGCATGGGCACGCTGAGCCTCGAGGGCGTGTCGTTCCGCTACCCCGGCCGCGTCGAAGCCGTGCTGGATGAGGTCACTCTCGACATTCCCGCGGGCGGCATCTTCGGCCTGCTCGGGCCGAACGGCGCCGGCAAGACCACGCTGATTGCGGTGGTCACCGGGCAGTTGCGCGGGGCGAGCGGGCGTATCTTCCTCGGGGGCGAACCGTTCGAGCGCGTGCGCCGCGCGCGGCCGCGCTGCCTGGGGCTGGTGCCGCAGGAGTACGCGTTCTACCCGATGCTGACTTGCCGGGAGAATCTTCGCTTCTTCGGCGCGGTGCAGGGCCTTGCCGGCGACGAGCTGCGGCGTCGCATCGCCGCGGTCGCGGTGTTCGCGCGCATCGAAGCCGTGCTCGCTCGCCGCGCCGGGCAGCTCTCCGGCGGCCTGAAACGCCGCCTGAATCTCGCCATCGGCCTGCTCGCCGAGCCGCAGCTGCTGCTGCTCGATGAGCCCACGGTGGGCGTGGACCCGCAATCGCGCGCCTTCCTGCTCGAATCGATCCGCTCGCTCGCCGCGGACGGCCGCACCATCGTCTACACCAGCCATTACATGGAGGAAGTGCAGGCGATCTGCGACCGCGTGGCGATCGTCGACCGCGGCCGGGTGCTCGTGACCGGCGCGCTGTCGGATCTGCTGCAGGACCGTTCCGGCCTGCTGACGCTGCGTCTGCGCTCGCCGCTGCCGCCGGCGCTCGCCGAGGCGTGGCGCACGCGCCACGCGCTGCAGGACGACGGCGAGGCGCGCTATCGCCTGCGGCTGCGCGCGGCCGACGAAGTTGCCGCGATCCTCGCGTCGGCGCACAGCGCGGGTTGCGAGCCGCTGGCGATCGCCTACGGGCGGCGCGACCTCGAGCAGCTTTTCATGCAGCTGACCGACCGGTCTCTGCGGGACTAGGGACAGCCCCTGATGCGCCGCGTGCTCGCCTTGTGGGAAAAGGAATGGCTCGTCCTGGCGCGCGACGTGCACGGCCTGGCAGTGCTGTTCCTCATGCCGGCGGTGTTCATCGTGGTGATGTCGCTCGCGCTGAGCGACGCTTTCAAGGAAGACGGCGCGCGCCAGGCTGAATTCGCCGTGCTCGCCGCTGACGATGCGCCGCTCGCCCAGCGCTTCGCGCAAAGCCTGTCGGGCGACGGGTTCCGCGCGGTGAGCGCCCCGGCGAACGAGGCCGAGGCGCGGCGAAGCGTGCGCAACGGCAAGCCGGCTCTGGTGCTGGTCCTCCCGCGCGAACTCGCCCGCGGCCTGGCGGCACCTCCGGGCGGCCCGGCCCCGGCGTTGACGCTGCTCGCCGATCCGGCGCTGCCGTCGCTGCAGCTCGCTGCCTTCCAGCAACGCGTGCGCGGCGCGGTGCTCGAGCTGGGCGTTTCGGTGCTCCTCGCGCGTGCCGGCGCGCCCGCCGGCACCGGCCTGCCCGAACTGAGGCGCGCCGCGGCGCTCTCCGTCGAGGTGCTCGGCCAATCCCGGGTGCAGCGTCCCTCCTCGGTGCAGCAGAACGTTCCCGCCTGGCTGATCTTCGGCATGTTCTTCGTGGTGCTGCCGATCGCATCGCTCTTCATCGTCGAACGGCGCGACGGGACGCTCGCGCGCCTGGTGGCGCAGCAGGTGCCGTTCCCGCTGCTGCTGCTCGGGAAACTCGCGCCGTTCTTCGTGGTGAATCTCGGGCAGACGGCGCTGATGCTGCTCGCCGGGCGCATGCTGGTCCCCTGGTTCGGTGGCGAAACCCTGGCCCTGCCGGCGCGCTGGGATCTGCTCGCGGCGGTGGCCGCCAGCACCAGCTTCGCGGCGATCGCCTGGGGACTGCTGGTGGCGGTGTGCGCGCGCACGCTCGAGCAGGCGACGGTGATCGGCGGCGTCGGCAACATCCTCGCCGCCGCGGTGGGCGGCATCATGGTGCCGCGCTTCGTCATGCCGCAGGCGATGCAGACGCTGGCGGATTATTCGCCGATGGCCTGGGCGCTGGAGGGCTTCCACGCGGTACTCCTGCGCGAGGGGACCACCGCCAGCATCGCCGCACCCTGCGCGAAGCTGCTCGCCCTGGCGGCCGCGCTGCTCGCGCTCGCGCTTTTCGTGCATAGTCGCCGCCGCGTCCTGCATTCCGCCCAATGAGCCCGCGCGAATCGCTGGTGGCCGAGCTGACGGCGCTGGTACTCGAAGCGACGGAAAAATCCCTCGACGGCGCGCCGCTCGCCGCCGACGAGCCGATCTTCGGACCCGATTCGCGTCTCAAACTCGATTCCCTGGATGCCCTGCAGGTGTCCATGGCGCTCTTGAAGCGCTACGGCGTCCGACTCACCGACAGCAAGGAAACGCGGCGAATTCTTTCCTGTGTCGGCAACCTCGCCGACGCCCTGCTGCAGCGGCGCGCATGATGCCCGTGTTCGTACGCGCGGCGGCGCTCGCATGCTCGCTCGGGCCGGACCTCGCGACCGCGGTGCAGCGCCTGTCGGGGAAGCCCCTCGCGCCGGATCGCGCTGCCGCGGCGGGCGCGGACTGGCCGTATTTTCCGATTCCCGTCGTCGCCGGAGACTGGACGCAGCGCGCCGGGGCCATCTCGCGCGCGGTCGCCGCCGACCTGCGGGGCCGCGCCGCGCTCAAGCCCGGGGACTGGGAGGCGCTGCCCTGCTTCGTCGGATCATCTTCGCTTTCGGCCGGCGCATGGGACGCGGGAGGCCGGGAGGCCTTGCGGCCGCCGCTGGAATTCTCCGCATCGCTCGCCACATGGTTCGGCGCGCGCGGCCCGGTGATCTCCGTCAACACCGCCTGCACTTCGGGACTTTCGGCATTCGACATCGCGGCGAATCTCGTCGCCGCGGGTGAGTGTGGCGACGCGCTGGTGCTTGGCGTGGAGTTCGCGAACCGAATGACGCTTTCCGGATTCGCCGGCATGGAGCTACTGTCGCGCACCGCTGCCCGCCCCTGCGACCGCGACCGCGACGGCTTGGTGCTCGGCGAGGCGCTGGGCGCCGTGCTCGTCTCCGCAACGCCAGGACCATGGCGCGTCGCCGCGCTCGCCTCGCAAATCGACGCGGCGAACGTCACCGGTCCGCCGCCCGGCGGCGAAGCGGCGGAAGCGACGATGCGCAGCGCCCTCGACGCCGCTGGCTGGCGAAGCGGCGCCGTCGACCTGGTCAAACTGCAGGCGGGCGGCGGGCCGATCGCCGATCTCGCCGAGGCGCGGGCGCTGCGGCGGGTGTTCGCGGCGCCGCCCGCGGTGGTTTCTCTCAAGGGCGCGCTCGGCCACACGCTGGGCGCGAGCGGCCCCGTAGAGCTCGCGCTGCTCCTCGAATGCCTCGCACAAGGGCGCGTGCCCGCGACCTGGGGATTCGAGACGCCCGACGAAGAGGTCGGCCTGGAGCCGGCGGGCGGCGACGCCGGCGGGGTGAAGCGCGTATTGTTCAACCTCTCCGGATTCGGCGGCAACGTCATGAGCCTGGCGCTCGAAAGGACCGGCTAGGTGCAGCTGCTCGCGCCCACCACGCTGAGGATCGCTCCCGCAGAATTGCCGCCGCGGGTCCGCGCGCGCTTCGCCACCGAGCTGCGTCGCGCCGGGAGCTTCGCGCAGATCGGCATGCTCGGCGCGCAAGCGTGCCTCGACGCCGCCGGCGGCGAAGGGCGCCTGGGCGTGCTGTGGTCCTCGCGCCTCGGCGCGATGGGCGCCTTCCGCGCGGCGTTCGACGACGACCTGCGCCACGGCGCGCCGGTGATGCCTTTCACCTTCATCGGCATGCAGCCCCACCTTGCGGCGGCGCTGCTCGCGCAGCGGCAAACGGTCGCGCGCAGCGCCCACCTGCATCTCGTCGCCGAGGCCTGGCCGTGGCTGCTGCGCGTCGCGCAGGGCTGGCTCGCCAGCTGCGAGCGGGTGCTGGTCGGCTGCGTCGAGGAGTCCGGCGGCGACGACGCCGCGCACCGCAGCGACTGGTGCCTGGTGCAGAATGCAGCCGCAGCCGGGTCGGTCCGCGCCGAACCCGCGCGCGACCCCATGGCGACCCGCGCAACGACCGCAGACTGGATCGGCCGGATCGGCGACTGGCGCGCCGGCGCGCGTACGCCCCTCGTCCTCGCCGGAGACGGCGAGGCGTGGAGCTTCGGAGTTCCGGACTGATCCCATGGCCGCGGTGAACGCCTTCGTCGGGCTGGGCGCCAACCTCGGCGAGCCGCGGGCGCAGCTGCGCGCCGCCGCGGTGGCGCTCGCGGAAATTCCGCGCACGCGGCTGATGGCGCTCTCGCCGCTGTACCGCAGCGCGCCGCTCGGCGTCACGGCGCAACCCGATTTCGTCAACGCCGTCGCCGCAATCGAGACCGGGCTCGCCCCCTGGGCCCTGCTCGAGGCGCTGCTCGCGCTCGAAGCCCGCTTCGGCCGCACCCGGGAAACCCCAGGCGAGGCCCGGAGCCTGGACCTCGACCTGCTGCTCTTCGCGGACCGCATCATCGACGAGCCTGGACTCATCGTCCCCCATCCGCGCATGCACCAGCGCGCCTTCGTGCTCGCGCCGCTCGCGCAGCTTGCGCCGGACCTGGTGATCCCGGGCCGGGGCCCGGTTGCCGCGCTGCTCGCCGCGTGCAAGGATCAGACCATAGAACGACTAGGCGCAGTATGAAATCTCCCCTCATGGCCCACGCCGTGCTGCTGCTCGCTCTGCTGCTTTCGTCCGTCCACGGGCTCGCCGCGGACGCGACCATGCTGCCACCGTGGTTCACCGAGACATTCCTCGACATCCGCGAGGACGTCGCGGACGCCGCCAAGGACGGGAAACGGCTGATGCTCTTCTTCGAGCAGGACGGCTGTCCCTACTGCAAGCAACTGCTGCAGGTGAACTTCAGCCAGAAAGCCATCGCCGACAAGGCCCGCAGCCGCCTGACCAGCGTCGTGCTCAACATCTGGGGCGACCGCGAAGTCACCTGGACCGACGGCAGGAAATTCAGCGAGAAGCAGTTCGCCACATTTCTCAAGATACAGTTCACGCCGACCCTCGTCTTCTTCGACGAGCAGGGCAAGGTGGTCGCCCGCATCAACGGCTACTACCCGCCGCACCGCTTCGAGGCGGTGCTCGACTGGGTCGCCGGCCGCATGGAAAACCGCATCGCGCTCGCCGAGCACCTGCGCAGCGCGGTGCGCGAGCCCGCGGGCGAGCAGCTGCACGACGAGCCCTTCTTCCTCAAGCCGCCGTACGATCTGCGGCGCGTCTCGAAGAAGCCGCTCGCGGTGCTGTTCGAGACGCCCTCGTGCGCAGCGTGCGACGAGCTGCACCGCGAGGCCTTGCGCCGCCCCGAGATCGCGGAGTCGCTGAAGCACTTCGACGTCGTGCGGTTCGGGCTCGGCGATCGCACGCCCGTGGTCACGCCGGGAGGCCAGCGGCTCGCGGCGGAGGACTGGGCGCGCTCGCTCGGCATCGCGTACACGCCCTCGGTGGTGTTCTTCGGCACCGACGGCACCGAGGCGCTCCGCATCGAAGCCTACCTGCGACCCTTCCACCTGTGGGGTTCACTCGAGTACGTCGCCAGCCGCGCCTACCTGCGCGAGCCGAGCTTCCAGCGCTACCTGCAGGCGCGCGCCGAGCGCCTGCGCGAAGGAGGCCACGCCGTCGACCTGTGGCGCTAGGGAAAGTCTGTATGATGGCGCCGTCGCGCGCCCGGCCCGTCTCGTGCTGCCCTCGAAATACCACTATGTCGTCATCGAAGGACCGATCGGGGTCGGCAAGACCACGCTCGCGAAGCGCCTCGCCGAGCGCGTGCAGGCGAGCCTGGTGCTCGAGCACCCCGAGCAGAATCCCTTCCTTGCGCGCTTCTACCAGGACATGGCGAGGTTCGCGCTGCCGACGCAGCTGTTCTTTCTCTTCCAGCGGATTGCGCAGTTGCGCGAGCTCGCGCAGATGGATCTGTTCAACCGGCTCACCGTCAGCGATTTCCTTCTCGAGAAAGATCCGCTCTTCGCGCGCCTGACGCTGTCCGGGGACGAGCTCGCCCTCTACCAGAAGATTTTCGACGCGCTCAAGCCCCAGGCCCCGCGGCCCGACCTGGTGATCTACCTGCAGGCGGACCCGGCGATCCTGTACGAGCGCGTGCGCCGCCGCAGCGTAGAATTCGAGCGCCCGATCACCTCCGAGTATCTGGCCCTGCTCGCGGACAGCTACAATCGGTTTTTCTATCACTTCGGCGGGACGCCCGTGCTCATCGTGAATTCGGAGAGGCTCAACTTCGTCAGGCAGGATAGCGACCTCGATCTGCTCCTTGAGCGCATCGCCGCCATGCGCGGCAATCGCGAGTTCTTCAACTGGGGAGACTAGCGTGACCCGACTGACCATCAAGGCCTTGCAGAAGCTGCGCGAGGACGGCGAGAGAATCGCCATGCTCACCTGCTACGACGCGAGCTTCGCGGCGATGCTCGACGCGGCGGGACTGGACAGCCTGCTCGTCGGAGACTCGCTGGGCATGGTGCTGCAAGGGCACGACACCACGCTGCCGGTGACGCTCGCCGACATGGCCTACCACACGCACTGCGTCGCGCGCGGCAGCAAGCGCGCCTTCCTGATCACCGACATGCCTTTCGGCACCTACCAGGAATCGCCGCAACAGGCATTCCGCAGCTCGGCCGCGCTCATGGCCGCGGGAGCGCAGATGGTCAAGCTCGAGGGCGGCGCAGAGCTCGCCGAAACCGTGCGCTTTCTCATCCAGCGCGGCGTCCCCGTCTGCGGGCACCTTGGCCTCACGCCGCAATCGGTGCACCAGTTCGGCGGCTATCGCGTGCAGGGCAAGGGCGAGGATGCGGAACAGAAACTGATAGCGGACGCCGTCGAACTCGAGACGGCCGGCGCCGGTCTCCTGGTGCTCGAGGCGATACCCGCGAAGCTCGGCGAGCAGGTCACGCAGCGCCTGCGCATTCCCACCATCGGCATCGGCGCCGGACCGGGCTGCTCCGGCCAGGTGCTGGTGCTGCACGACATGCTCGACGTGTTCCCCGGAAAAAAGGCGCGCTTCGTGCGGAACTTCATGAAGGGAGCCTCGAGCATCGCCGACGCCGCCGAGCGCTACGTGCGCGCGGTCAGGGACGGCAGCTTCCCCGCAGAAGAGCACAGTTTCTAATACGGCCGATGGACATCATCACTTCGGTGAGGGACCTGCGCGAGCGGCTCGGGCGCGAGCCAGACAACGTGTTCGTCCCGACGATGGGCAACCTGCACCCGGGGCACATCCAGCTCACGCGGCTGGCGAAGCAGCGCTCCGCGTGCACCGTGGTCAGCATCTTCGTCAACCGCATCCAGTTCGGGCCGAAGGAGGACTTCGACCGCTACCCGCGCACCCTGCAGGTCGACGCGGAAAGGCTCGAGGAGGCGGGCGCCGACGTGCTGTTTGCCCCGGGCGAGCCCGAGATCTATCCCGAGCCGCAGACCTTCGTGGTCGAGCCCTCGGACCTGCAGCACATCCTGGAAGGCGCCTTCCGGCCGGGACACTTTCGCGGCGTCGCCACCGTCGTGCTGAAGCTGTTCAACATGGTATCCCCGCACGCCGCCATCTTCGGCAAGAAGGACTACCAGCAGTACGTGGTGCTGCGCGACATGGTGAAGCAGCTGGCGCTGCCGGTGGAGATCATTCCGGCGGAAACCGTACGCGCCGAGGACGGGCTCGCGCTCTCCTCGCGCAACGCCTACCTGTCGCCACCTGAGCGCTCCGAGGCACCGCGCCTGCATCGCATCCTGAAGACGGTCTGGGAGGCGCTGCTCACCGGGGAACGCGACTATGCCCGGCTGGAAGCGCAGGCGCTATCGAGGTTCGGCGACAAATGGAAAGTGGACTACGTGGCGATCCGGCGCCAGGCGGACCTGCAGCTGCCGTCCTCCGGGGACCGCAAGCTCGTGGTGCTGGCTGCAGCGAAACTAGGAACGACTCGATTGCTCGACAACGTGGAGGTGACCCTTTAGGCTTCGCCAAACGCGCGGGTCACGACGGATACGGCTCCACCATGAGTTTCTCTACCGGACAGCCGAGCGCCTTGGCCAGCTTCTCCATCGCCTGCTCGTTGACGGCGATCGGTTGGAACTCCGCCGCACCGCCCTTGCTCTCGATGAACGCCTTTGCCGCACCCTCGGAATTCCAGACCACCACCGGGTCGGGAGATACGCCGGCCACCTGGACGCAGATCGGAACGCCGTCCGACTTGTATACGATTGCAAACATGCGCGGCCTCCTTCTCGCGGATGGCGCCATCGGGGCGGTCCGGGAGACTCGATCGATCTCCGGCCGCAAACGCCCCACTCCAGTGCGTATCACTTTAACCGATGTGCCGCGGGGGTTCCAGTGCAGAAATGCGCAGCACGTGCGCAAGTCTCGCGCGGATGAAAAACAATGCCCGCCGTGCGGCCCACCGGCGCTCGAAAACCCGGCCGCGCCACTAATGCGCGACTAGAATGGCACGCATGGACACGGCGGCGCGCATCCCGGGCGAAGCGGCGGCGAACCGCGCCGACAGGGCAGTCGCGCTCTGGTTGCTCGCGTGCTGCGCGCTGGTGTTCGCAATGGTGGTGGTCGGTGGCATCACGCGCCTGACGCACTCGGGCCTGTCGATCGTCGAGTGGCAGCCGCTCGTCGGCGCGCTGCCGCCGCTCGATGCGGACGCCTGGGAGCAGACCTTCGCCAGGTACCGGCAGACGCCCGAGTTCCTGCTGGTGAATCCTGACATGACGCTCGCGGGCTTCAAGCGGATTTTCTGGTGGGAGTATGCCCACCGGCTGCTCGGCCGGCTGATCGGCGCTGCGTTTCTCGTGCCGTTCCTTTGGTTCGCGCTGCGCGGGAAGATCGCCCGCGCCCTCAACCTGAAATTCGCGGCGATATTCGCACTCGGCGCGCTCCAGGGAGCGCTCGGCTGGTACATGGTGCGCTCGGGCCTCGTCGACGACCCGCGCGTGTCCCAGTATCGCCTCACGGCGCACCTCGGCCTCGCCTTTCTCATCTACGCGGCGATGCTGTGGGTTGCGCTCGATCTGCTGTTCCCCCGCGGGCGCGGCGTCGCCGTCGCCGGTGGCCTGCGCCGATTCGCCGCCGCGCTCGCCGCGCTGATATTCGCGATGGTGCTCTCCGGAGGCCTCGTGGCTGGGATTCGCGCGGGCCTCGCGTACAACACTTTTCCGCTGATGAACGGCCGCCTCGTGCCGCCGGAAATCCTCGCGATCGAACCCTGGTACCTCAACTTCTTCAGCAACATGGCCACGGTGCAGTTCGATCATCGGTTGATTGCCTGGCTGCTCGCGGTGCTGGTGCCCTGGTTCTGGCTGCGTGCGCGGCGTGCCCCGATTTCGCCGCGTGCCAAGCTCGGCGCCCACCTGCTGCTCGGGACGCTCGCGTTGCAGATCGCGCTGGGGATCTCCACCCTGCTGCTCGGCGTGCCCGTTCCGCTCGCCGCCGCCCACCAGGCCGGGGCGTTGCTCGTCTCCAGCGCCGCGGTACTCGTGCTGCACGGTCTGCGCTGAAGCGGCGGCACTAACCGTCGAGGTGCCGCCCCCGCTCGGCGAGAAGCGCGTAGACGGCGTCGATCATCGGGGTCGCGATCGCGGCCTTGCGGGCAAGCTCCACCACCGCCCCGACGATGGCCTGCGTCTCGAGCGGCCGGCGTCTCTCCACATCCTGGTGCATCGAGATCTTCGCGCCCGCGAGCTCCTTCGCGATGCCGATGCGCTCCTCGACCGTCACCGGCACGCGCGCGCCGTAGGCCAGCGCGACCCGCATCGCTTCTTCCATCACGGTACGGATCAGCCCGAGCAGGGCCTCGTTGCCGTTGATGTCGTCCATGTGCGCAAGGGTGAGCGCCGCCACTGGGTTGTAGGAGAGGTTGCCGACCAGTTTGGTCCAGATCTCGGTACGGACGTCCTCGGCGATCTTCGCGTCGAAGCCCGCGGCGTTCATCGCAGCGGCGAGGCGCCGCGCGCGCTCCGACACCGATCGATCAGGCTCGCCGAGGATGAAGAGCCTCCCGGCGGTGTGGCTCACCACGCCCGGCCCGGTCACCTGCGCCGCGGCGTGGACGACGCAGCCGAGGATGCGCTCCGGCGGCAGGGCCCGCAGCATCGCACCCCCGGGATCGAGGCAGTCGATGGGGCACCCGTCGAGCGTGCCGCCCTCGGCGTGGAAGTACCACCACGGCAATCCGTTGATCGCAGGAACCACCGTCGTGCCCGGACCGAGCAGCGGTCCGAGCCGCGGCAGCATCTCCGCAATCGAGTACGTCTTGAGGCAGAGAAAGACCGCCTCCTGGACGCTGAAATCGCCGGGCTCTTCCGAGGCCGGCAGACGGAAATTCTCGCGCTTCCCCTGCTCCAGCAGCGTCAGCCCGTGCGCGCGTAGCGCCCCGAGTTGGGCGCCACGCGCGACGAGCGCGACGTCGTGGCCGGCGCGCGCGAGCCAGGCTGCGACGAGCCCGCCGATCGCACCAGCGCCGACGACGCAGATCTTCACCTGCGCCTCATTTGCGGCCCGAGTTGGGCGCGAGGAGAAACCTGCGCACCGCGCCCATCTGCTCCTCGCTCATCAGCCAGGGCGCGTGCCCGATCCCCGGGAATTGCACCACCTCGACCTGAGAACCGCGCTGCTGCATGCGCCTCACCGTCGACTCGAGCAACAAGTCGGATTCCCCGCCGCGCAGCACCAGCGTCGGACAGCGAACGGAATCCCAGACCGGCCAGAGGTCGATGCCGAGGAGGAAATCCTTCCCGAACTCGATCCCTTCGTTGCCGCCGCGACGCATGGGACTGACGATCGCCGGATCGTAGGCGAGCGTGTAGGCGCCGTCATCGCGCCGCCGCGAACCGTGCCTGGCGAGGCGCTGCCACTGCGCGTCGTCAAGAGGACCGAAGGGCGCAAAGGCGTCGCGCAGATGCTGCTCGACCTCCTCAAGACCCGCGAAGCGCCCGCCCCCGCCCGAGGAGGCGTACTTGAGCCGCACCAGCGCATGCCACGGCACCAGCGGCCCGACGTCGTTGAGCACCAGGCGGCGGATCGGCGAATGCGCTTTCGCCGCGAGCATCATGCCGAGGAGCCCGCCCATCGAGGTCCCGACCCAGTCAATGCGGAGATCCGCGCTCCCGCCCTGCATCCAGCGCAGCAGGGGATAGCGATCGGACAACGCCGTCAGCCTCGCGAGCAGGGCGGCCGCGTCGGAGAGATACAGCGAAAAGCCGTAGTCCTCCTTGTGCTCGAGCCAGTCGCTGTCGCCACGCCCGACTACGTCCAGGCACACCACGCGGCAACCCCACTCGGCGAGGTCCGCCGCGAGTTCGTCGAAATCGCGGCTGTTGCGCGTCAGCCCGTGCGCGCAGACCACCAGGTGCCTGGCCCGGGGGTTGCCCCATTCGGTGTAGGCGACCCGATGGAACCCGTGGGGTCCGAGGCTGAGGAAGAGATTGAGGCGGGGTTCTCTGATCATCTTGGTGCCGGGAGAGAGAATCGAACTCTCATGACCTCGCGGCCGCGGGATTTTGAGTCCCGTGCGTCTACCAATTCCGCCATCCCGGCTGGATGCTGCGCGTCAGGCCGTGCATTATAGCGGCGCGCTCATGGATGCATCCATCGAAGAATTCGCCTACGCCCTGCCGCCGGACCTGATCGCGCAGCAGCCGAGCTCGACGCGGTCGGCGAGTCGGCTGCTGTGCGTGGGAGGGGATTCGCTGCGGGATCGCATTTTTTCCGGATTGCCCGGGGAACTGCAGCCGGGAGACCTGCTGGTGTTCAACGACACGCGCGTCATCAAGGCGCGCCTTGCCGGCAGCAAAACGAGCGGCGGCCGGGTGGAAGTGCTCATCGAGCGCGTGCTTTCCGAACACGAGGCGCTCGCGCAAGTGCGTGCGGGCAAGCCGCCGCGCGCGGGCAGCCGGCTGCTCCTCGCCGGCGGCGTCGACGTCGAAGTGCTCGGGCGCGAAGGCGAGTTCACCGCCTTGCGCTTTCCCGCCGAAGCGCCGCTGCGACAGCTCCTTGAGCTCCACGGGAGCGTGCCGCTGCCGCCTTATATCAGGCGCGCGGCCGCCTTGGAGGACGAGCGTCGCTATCAGACCGTCTACGCCCGCGTTGCCGGCGCGGTCGCCGCGCCCACCGCGGGGCTGCACTTCGACCAGCCCCTGCTCGCCGCGCTGGCGCGGCGCGGCGTCGAGTCTGCCTATGTGACGCTTCACGTCGGCGCGGGGACGTTCCAGCCGGTGCGCGTGACGAAGCTCACCGAGCACCGCATGCACAGCGAGCGCTACGAGATTCCCGCCGCAACCGTCACGGCGATTGAGGCAACGAAAAAACGTGACGGCAAGATCGTGGCGGTCGGCACGACTACCGTGCGGTGTCTCGAGGCTTCGGCATCCCGTCTCGGTGTCCCCGTGCCCGGTGCGGACGAGACCGATCTTTTCATTGCCCCAGGGTTCAAGTTCCAGGTCGTCGATCGCCTCATCACCAATTTCCATCTGCCGAAATCCACGCTTCTCGTTCTGGTCTCCGCGTTCGCGGGGATCGACTGTATCCGGCGGGTGTACGCGCACGCCATGGAGAAGCGCTACCGCTTCTTTTCCTACGGAGACGCCATGCTGCTTGATAGACAGTCACCCGGCGCAGCGTCCGGGGGACGCTGAGTCTCCCTCATGAAATTCACCATTCATTCGACCGACGGCTTGGCCCGCACTGCGACGCTCGCGCTCGCGCACGGCGAAGTCGAGACTCCCGTCTTCATGCCAGTCGGCACCTACGGCGCGGTCAAGGCCGTAAGCCCTGCGGAGCTCGTCGACAACGGCACGCGCATCGTCCTCGGCAACACCTTTCACTTGTGGCTGCGCCCCGGGCTCGAGGTCATCGCGGCGCACGCCGGGCTGCACCGTTTCATCGGCTGGAGCGGACCGATACTCACCGACTCGGGCGGCTTCCAGGTGTTCAGCCTCGGCGACCTGCGGAAAATCACGGAGGAAGGCGCGCGCTTTGCTTCGCCCGTGAACGGTGACCGGTTGCTCCTCACCCCGGAGGAATCGATGCGCATCCAGCGGGTGCTGGATGCCGACATCGTCATGGTGCTCGACGAGTGCACGCCCTACCCCGCGAGCGAGAGCGAAACCGCGGAATCGATGCGCCTCTCGCTGCGCTGGGCAGAGCGCTCGAAACGTGCGCACGAAGGGAATCCCAACGCCCTGTTCGGCATCGTCCAGGGCGGGATGATCGAACGCCTGCGCGACGAATCCCTTGCGGGGCTGACCCGCATCGGCTTCGAGGGCTACGCCATCGGCGGACTTTCGGTGGGCGAGCCCAAGCGCGAGAAACGCCGGATCCTCGCCCACACTGCGCCACAGCTCCCGGCGGACAGCCCGCGCTATCTCATGGGCGTCGGTACGCCCGAAGACATCGTCGAAGCCGTCGCCGCCGGGATCGACATGTTCGATTGCGTCCTGCCGACGCGCAACGCGAGGAACGGCTGGCTGTTCACGCGCTTTGGCGACATCAAGATCCGCAATGCCCGCTATCGCGACGACGTGCGCCCGCTCGACGCGACCTGCCCGTGCTACACCTGCGCGCATTTCTCCCGGGCCTACCTGCACCACCTGCAGAAAGTCAACGAAATCCTCGGCGCGCGGCTCAACACCCTGCACAACCTGCACTACTACCAGACGCTGATGCGGGAGCTGCGCGAGGCCATTGTGGATGGCGGGCTCGCCGCCTACGCCGCCGTGTTCCGTGACGCCCGCCGCGGGCTCCGCGAGACTGCGTAAAGGCCGCGATCCCGGTGATATACTCCCGCGTCCGCTGAAACCTCAATGGAGACCGAAGTGCTGATTTCCCCCGCATTCGCACAGGGCGCCGCGGCCGCAGCCGGCCCCGGCTACGAGCAGTTTTTCATCATCATCGGCATGTTCGCGCTGCTCTATTTCTTCATGATCCGCCCGCAGATGAAGCGCGCGAAGGAACAGAAGCAAATGACCGAGGCGCTGGCAAAGGGCGACGAGGTCGTCACCGCGGGCGGCGTGCTTGGAAAGATCACCAAGATAGGCGAGGCCTACATCTCCATCGAGATTGCGCCGAATACCGAGGTGCAGTTGCAGAGGTCGGCGATCCAGACGCTGCTGCCCAAGGGCACGATCAAGTCGATCGACTGAGGCGTCGACCAGGTCGATGAACCGCTACCCGCTCTGGGTCTACGTCACCATCGCGGTGGCGCTCGCACTGGGGGCACTGTACACGCTGCCGAACTTCTTCGGCGAAGCGCCCGCGGTGCAGGTGTCCCCGGCGCGCGCCACGCTGAAGGTCGACGCCGCGGTGCTCGGCCGGGTCGAGGCAGCGCTCAAGAATGCCGGCATCGCTCCCACCGGAACGTTTCTCGACCTCTCCAGCGTGAGGGTGCGGCTCGCCGACACCGATACGCAGCTGAAGGCGAAGGACCTCATCAGCGCCGCGCTCAACCCCGACGCGGCGAACGCCTCCTACACCGTCGCCCTGAATCTCCTGCCGAATTCTCCCCGCTGGCTCGCAGCACTCCACGCGCTGCCCATGTACCTGGGCCTCGACCTGCGCGGCGGCGTGCATTTCCTGCTGCAGGTGGATATGCGCGCGGCGCTCACCAAGCGTGCCGAAAGCCTTTCCGGCGACGTGCGCTCGCAGCTGCGCGACAAGAGCGTGCGCCACGCCGGGATAACGCGCGAGGGCAGCGACGTCGTCATCCAGTTCCGCGATGCCGAGACCCGCGACAAGGCGCGCGCAGTCATCGCCGAGCAGATTCCCGACCTGCAGCTCGCCGACGCCGGCACAGGGAGCGAGCTGCGCCTGGTCGCCTCGATCCGCCCCGAGGCACAGAAGCGCACCCAGGAATTCGCCGTAAAGCAGAACATCCAGACGTTGCACAACCGCATCAACGAACTCGGCGTCGCCGAACCCGTGATCCAGCAACAGGGCGCGGACCGCGTCGTGGTGCAGCTGCCGGGCGTGCAGGACACGGCGAAGGCGAAGGAGATTCTCGGCCGCACGGCGACCCTGGAAATCCGCATGGTCGACCACGACAACATGAACATGGCCGCGCTCGCCGCGGCCCAGGCCGGCACTGTGCCCTTCGGCGACGAGTTCTACGTCGAGCGCGACGGCCAGCCGCTGCTCGTGAGGAAGCAGGTGGTGCTCACCGGCGACCGGCTCACCGACGCGCAGCCCGGGTTCGACAGCCAGACCCAGGAACCCGCGGTGCACCTCACGCTGGATGCGACCGGCGCGCGCGTGTTCAAGGAGTACACGCGAGAAAACGTCGGCAAGCGCATGGCGATCCTACTCATCGAAAAGGGCAAGGGCGAAGTGGTCACCGCGCCGGTGATCCGCTCCGAGATCGGCGGCGGGCGCGTGCAGATCAGCGGCCGCATGACGACGGTGGAGGCGAACGACGTGGCGCTGCTGCTGCGAGCGGGGGCGCTCGCCGCGCCCATGGAAATCATTGAGGAGCGCACGGTCGGTCCCTCGCTTGGCGCTGAGAATATCAAGAAGGGCTTCGACTCGACAATCTACGGCTTTACCGCCCTGTCGCTCTTCATCATCGTCTACTACTCGCTGTTCGGCGTGTTTTCCACGCTCGCGCTGTGCGCGAACCTGCTGTTCCTCATCGCGCTGCTGTCGATGCTGCAGGCCACGCTGACGCTGCCTGGGATCGCCGCGATCGCCCTGACGCTGGGCATGGCGATCGACGCCAACGTGCTCATCAACGAGCGCGTGCGCGAGGAGCTGAGGAACGGCATCACGCCGCAGGCAGCGATCCACGCCGGGTACGAGCGCGCCTTCGGCACCATCCTCGACTCCAACGTCACCACGCTCATCGCCGGGCTCGCGCTCCTCATCTTCGGATCCGGGCCGGTGCGCGGTTTCGCCGTGGTGCACTGCCTGGGCATCCTCACCTCGATCTTTTCCTCGGTGGTGGTGAGCCGCAGCATGGTCAACTACGCCTACGGCTCGCGCCGCAAGCTCGAGCACGTAGCGATCGGCAATACCTCC
>JBGQFD010000002.1:0-84754 GCA_041496705.1 Gammaproteobacteria bacterium
CAGCACGGCCGACTCGGTCAGCTAACTTCTGACGATCCTGGAAGGCGGCCGGCAGTCTTTCCGGAACCGTAAGTACGACTGTTAATCCCGAGTTCAATCTACGTGTTGCGGCTTCCAGCTTAAGACGCACTAGGTGGTTGAAGACAAGGGCATCGCGTGTATGGATCTTTCTCCCTTTGTTGGTTGAGGCGGACTTGCATTCCACCTCCAGCCCGTCAGGTCCCATCCCGTGAACCATTAGGTCAAAATCTCCCGTCCCTTCCATCTCCGGCCAGGAGATCGAGCATCCACGCCGTACGAAGTGGGTGGCGATGCCGAACTCGAGTTGGATCGCCCGCATGTCATCGGGATTTTTCAGAGCCCCATGAATCCGGCGAACCAATCTCTTGCCCTGTTCGGCAGAGGACTTGTCCATGAGCGAAAGGGTCTGCGCAGCCAAACGGAAGACCGGATAGAGACTCCGATCGTTGGTGCTTTGTGGCGGTATCGCGCCGTGCCGCGATGCAAGCGTGCTGCATCGATCGAGCGCAAAGGCGATCGTGTTTGCCTCGACTAGATACTCGCGAAGGTACGATTGTCCCCTCGCTTCAGAATTGATGGCGGCCACCCGCTTGGTCCAGTGACGCTCTCCGACAACTTCCCGAAACCGGGCGAAGACGGCTGGCATGTCCGCCGTATACAGATCCACTTGGAACATACAAATCGTAGGCAGTAGTGGCAACCGTATTACCATCGATTGCCGAATGCCCGAGATGTTACCCGTCAGCGAACGGCCTCGGGAAATTTTCTACGCGGTTGTCGCCTTCCATATCGCCCGCCACACCCTATCGCTCGTCGCTGGCATATCGAACTCCTTCACACCGAGCGGCGCCAAGGCGTCCATGAAGGCGTTCATCCCCGCCGGTAAGGCGCCGACGGTGCCGGCCTCCCCTGACCCTTTCACACCCAAAGGACTCAATTTCGTCGGCACGGGATTGCTGCCGACTTCCATCGCGCACACGTCGTCCGCGCGCGGCATGCAGTAGTCCATAAACGACCCGGTGAGCAGTTGCCCTGACTCCGGGTCGTACTCGATGCGCTCGAACAGCACCTGCGACAATCCCTGCGCGACGGCGCCGTGGATCGGGCCTTTCAGGGTCCGAGGGCTGCTTCGCCCGCAGCAACGTTCGGTGGCGAGTTTGATTTTCGTATCGCTTCCGCCCTACACTGCCAATTCGCAGGAAAAGTGAGGGTGGACAACATGCGAAACCGGTTGTTTGCTTCGATCCTGTCCGCCGTTGCACTGTCCATCGCCTTCGTCGGGCCGGCGGCGGCGCAAACCTATCCCGCCAAACCCATAAAGGTCATCGTGCCGGTCGCGGCCGGCAGCGGCCTGGATGTGGTCGCGCGATTCGCGACCGAAAAGATGTCGCAGAACATGGGCACCAGCCTGTACATCGAAAACCTGCCGGGGGCGAATAGCAACGTCGGCGCGGCCGCCGCGGCCCGGGCTGCGCCCGACGGCTATACGCTCCTGATCGCAACTGAAGCCCTGCCCTTGTCGAGGCTGACCTACAGCAATCTGACCTACGACCTCATGCGCGACCTCGAGCTGTTCGGGACGATCGCAAAGGGGGTGTTCATCCTGTGCGTGCACCCTTCGGTGCCGGCGCAGACGGTGGAAGAATTCGTGCAGCTCGTGCGCGCCAAGCCGGGCAGCATCGCCTACGGGAGTTCCGGCTCGGGCAGTCCGCATCACGTCGTCATGGAAATGTTCGCGCAGGCGAACGGCCTGAACATGCTGCACGTCCCGTACAAGGGCTCCGGCGATACCGTCACGGCCTTGCTCGGCGGAACGCTGCAGGCCGCGATGGGCCTGCCTTCGTCCTTTGCGCCGCACGTGAGGTCGGGAAAGTTTCGGGCGCTTGCGGTCTCCTCGGCGAAGCGTATGCCTGCGTTTCCCGAGATTCCGACTCTGATGGAACGCGCGGTCAACGGCGTGGAGTACGAGTCCTGGTACGGTTTGTTCGCCCCCACCGGGACGCCGAGGCCCGTGATCGAGCGCCTGCACGCCGAGCTCAGCAAGGTCGTTCGCGACAAGGCCTACGTCGAGGAGAGACTCGGCAAGATCGGATTGGATGCATTCGACTCCCCCACGCCGGCCGCCGCGTCGGCGTTCCTGCTCAGCTTCTCAGACAGAATCGCTCCAGTGGTGAAAAAGGCGGGGATCAAGATCGACTGACAGCTTGCTCGTACGCCCGGGCGTCCGCGCTGCTCCGCCGCCAGGCGCCGGGCGGCACGCCGTAGCTGCGCTTGAAAGCGCGGCTGAACGCCGCCTCGGATTCGTATCCGACCTGCTCGGCGACCCGCACGAGGCTCAGGCGGCCGCTGCGCAACATATGCGCCCCGAGCGAGATGCGCCATTGGGTCAGGTATTGCATCGGTGGTATTCCAGTCAGCGCGACGAAGCGCTCCGCCAATACCGTGCGGGACGCGTTGACCGCGTGCGCCAGCGAGGCCACGGTCCAAGGGTCCGCCGGCCGCTCGTGCAACAGGGCGATGCTGCGCCCGACCAGCGGGTCGCGCAGCCCGGCCAACCAGCCGGTTTGCCGTTCGGGCAGCGCTTCGATGTATCCGCGAAGCGCCTCCACGAACAGCACCTCTGCCAGCTTGTCGGTGACCACCTCGGAGCCGGGCTGCCCTAACGTCGCTTGATCCACCGCGTAGCGGATGGAACGCTCCAGCCAGGCGCCGGAAGGCCGGCGTCGGATGCTCGTGCGGAAAATCCGTGGAAGTGCCGCCATCATGGCGCTCGCGACATGGCGATCGTATGCAAACCAGCCGCAAACGACCGCGGTCACGGCTCCATCGCCGCCATAACGGGTGCATAAGAGTTGCGGCAATTTGACCTCCACCGCATCGCTTGACGTCGGCGGCGCGTGCTGGATTCCGCTGCCCACCCGGTGGGCATTGCCATGGGGTAGCGCGAGAACGTCGCCCGCCTCCACTGCCAGGGGTTCCTCTCCCGGCAACTGCGCCCAACAGCGCCCTTCCACTATCAGGTGGCAGATCGCCATGTGTTCGTGCACCGGCGAGAGTATGCGTGCGAGATCAGCGCCGCTGGGTGCTGCGACGCACCAGGGCTCGCGGAATTCGGCATTCAGAAAAAGTGCACCCTTCAACCGGATTATGCGCAGCACGTCGGATAGTACGTCCATGGCGGGCTTACTCCCTTTGTCGCTTCAAACGGCTCGCGGCACGTCGTATCCGGTGTTTCGGGCAAGAGCGCCGAACGCTAAAGCAGGACATCGCAAGCCACTTGGTGGAGGATTCTATGCGTCTGGCGCTCGTACGCAACATGTCGCGCACGGCGCTGCCGTCAACCGAACGCTGAAGGAGGAGAACCATGCCCACTAAGGAGCTTGTCGTACTCATGACCAAAGGCGCAGACCACGAATTGTCGTCGGTCGCGTTCACGATCGCCAACGCCGGCATTACTTCCGGCCTCAAGGTCTATGCGTTCCTGACCAGTGCCTCGGTCGATCTGGTGCGCAAACGCGCGGTCGATCTCGCGCACGTCCCGCCCCTCGAGCCGCTCAAGGCCCTCATCGACGACTTCCTGCGCCGCGGCGGCACCCTCTGGGCGTGCCCGCCGTGCGTCAAGTCCCGGGGATACGCCCAGGAGAGCTTCATCGACGGCGTGACGATCGTGGGCGCCAGTGCGATGCACGAACGGCTGGCCGCGGGGGCCGCGTCGCTCTGCTTCTGAGCCGTGCGCGGATCAATCGGCTGAATTCGAGCTGCCACGTGCGTCCTGAATCGCCCGCCACACCCGGTCGCAAGTCGCCGGCATATCGAACTCCTTCACGCCGACCTGCGCCAAGGCGTCCATGATGGCGTTCATCACCGCCGGCAAGGCGCCGACGGTGCCCGCCTCCCCTGCTCCCTTCACTCCGAGCGGATTCAGTTTCGTCGGCACCGGGTTGCTGCCGACTTCCATGGCGCACACGTCGTCCGCGCGCGGCATGCAGTAGTCCATGAACGAGCCGGTGAGCAGCTGCCCCGACTCCGGGTCGTACTCGATGCGCTCGAACAGCACCTGCGACAGGCCCTGCACCACGCCGCCGTGGATCTGGCCTTTCAGGGTGAGCGGGTTGATCACGGTACCGACGTCGTCGACGACCGTGTAACGAACGACGGCTACGACGCCCGTCTCCGGGTCGATCTCGACCTCGCAGACGTGGCAGCCGTTCGGGAAGGTGTGGTTCTCGGGCGAGAAGGTGCCGCTCTCGTATAACCCGGGCTCGAGGCCCTTTGGCAACTTGTCCGGCTCGTAGGCAGCCTTGGCGACTTCCTTCAACGTAACGACGCGGTCGGTGCCCGCGACCTTGAACTTGCCGGCGTCGAACTCGACGTCGGGCTCGGCGGCTTCCATCAGGTGCGCGGCGATCTTCTTGCCCTTGGCGATGATCTTGTCCGCCGCGATGACGAGCGCCGTCCCCGCGATCGCCATCGAGCGCGAGCCCATGGTGCCGAAGCCGTACGCCACCTTCTCGGTGTCGCCGTCGACGTAGGCGACCTCCCTGGGATCGAGCCCGAGCCGCTCGTTCACGATCTGGCGGAAGCTCGTCTCGTGGCCCTGCCCCTGGTTCTTGCTCCCCATCGCGAGGGTCGCCGAGCCGCTCGGGTGGAAGCGGATCTCCGCGTACTCGAGCCCAGGCGAGGACGCGCGCTCGATCGCGTTGATGATGCCGATGCCGCGCAAGCATCCGCGCTGCTTCGACTCCTCGCGCCGCTTCGCGTAGCCGGCCCAGTCCGCGAGCTCCAGCGCCTTGTCCATTCCGCTCGCGAAATCGCCGCAGTCGTAGGTGAACGCGAGCGGCGTCTTCCAGGGCATCGCGCCCGGCGGGATCAGGTTCTTCCTTCGAAGCTCCAGGCGATCGAGCTTGAGCTCGCGCGCCGCGTCGTCGATGATCCGCTCGATCAGGTAGATCGCCTCGGGCCTTCCAGCCCCCCGGTAGGGCGCGGTCGAGTTCGTGTTCGACATCACCCCGGTGATGCGCACGTGCGCCGCCGGGATCGCATAGACGCCGACCACGGCGCTGACGCTCTGGAAGGTCGAGAGGAGGTTCCGGTCCGAGGACACGTACGCGCCCAGGCCCGCGAGCGTGTTCACGCGCAAGGCCGCGAACTTGCCGTTCGCGTCGAGTGCGAGCTCCACTTCGCTCACATTGTCGCGCGCGTGCTCATCCGCCAGGATCGCTTCGCTCCTCTCGCACACCCACTTCACCGGGCGGCGCAGCTTCTTCGCCGCCCACAGGAGGAGGCGATGCTCGGGGTACTGCGGCCCCTTCGCGCCGAACGCGCCGCCGATGTCGCCGGCGATGATGTGAAGCTTGTTCTCGGGGATGCGGAACACCGTCCCGGCGAGGAGTTGGCGCATGCGGTGCGGATACTGGACGTCCGTATGCAGCGTGTACTTGTCCTCGGCGGGCTCCCAGCTCGCCACCGCCCCGCGCGTCTCCATGTACTGGGCGTGCACGCGCGTGATCACGTAGCGGCGCTTGAGCGTGCGCGCGGCGGCCGCGAACGCGGCGTCGGTCGCGGCGCGGTTGCCGAGCTCGAAGACGTTCGAGATGTTGTCCGGGCATTCGTCCCAGACGCGCGAGGCTTCCGGCCTCGCCGCCTCGGCGGTCGAGGTCACCGCGGGCAAGGCCTCGTACTCGACTTCGACGAGCTCGGCCGCGTCCTTCGCCTGCGCCAGCGTCCCGGCGATCACGATCGCCACCGGATCGCCGATGGTGCGCACCCGGTCGCGCGCGAGCACGGGTTGAGCGCGCCAGAACATCGGCGAGCCGTCGGGGCGCGAGCGCTTGAGGGTCGGCGAGGTCCCGCCGAAGCCCTCGCGCGCGAAATCCTCGCCGGTGAACACGGCGGCGACGCCGGCAGCGGCGGCCGCAGGCGTGGTGTCGATCCTGACGATGCGTGCGTGCGCGTGCGGCGAGCGCACCAGCACCGCATGGAGCTGCCCCGGCAGGCTCACGTCGTGGACGAAGCGCCCTTCGCCGCGCAAGAGGCGCGGATCCTCGAAGCGCGCGACCGCCTGGCCTATGCCGAATTCACCCACTCGCGGGCCTTACCGTCCTTCAGTCGAAAAGCGCTTCCGGAACGTAGACGACGCCTTCGAAGATGCGCCGCGCGGTGCGCACGAACGAGGCGCGCTCGACGACCGGCGCCGCTCCCGAGCAGTCGGTGACGAGATCCACATCGATGCGCCCGGAGGGATGTTCGATGCCGAGCACCCCGCCGGTGAATCCTTTCGGCTCGAGGTAACGGTTCGCGACGGTTCCCGGCAGCACTGCGGCCGTGCCCAATGCGAGGGCGCCGGTCACCGCATGCGTTTTGTGACAAGCGTGCGGAGTGAAGTAGCGCGATGTGATGTTTCCGCCGTGCGCCGGACGCGAGACCAGCACCGGCTTCGGCACGACCAGGCGCGATACGTCTCCCATCCCCATGCGCCTGCCTGCTTCCAGCCGAATGGCCTCGATTCTTTTCAGCATTGCGTCATCCGCATCCAGCTCTTCCGGAGTTTCGCGCCCGGTCTTGCCGAACGCTTCGGCGGCCATGATCATCACCGGCATGGCCATGTCCACGCAGCTCGTCTCGATGCCGTCGATCCGGTCGAGCAGGTTTCCGGTCGGCAGCAGCTTGCCGGTGACCGCGCCGAGCGCGTCGAGAAACGTAAGCTTGATCGGCGCCGCGGGCTCGGTGACGCCGTCGATGCGCGTGTCGCCCGCGTATTCCACGCGGCCGTCGGGGGTCTGTATCACCGCGTCGATCAGCGTCTGCGTGTTGACGTTGTAGATATGCACCACCGTGGTCGGATCTCCGGCGGGCACCAGTCCGGCTTCGATGGCGAACGGCCCCACGCCCGCGAGCATGTTCCCGCAGTTGGGCTTGGTATCGACGAAGGCCTCGTTGACCGACACTTGCGCAAACAGGTAGTCGACGTCGGCGCCGGGTTGCCGCGATCGGCTGACGATGGCCACCTTGCTCGTGAGGGTATTCGCGCCGCCGATGCCATCCACCTGGAGCACGTGCGGCGAACCCATGACCGCGAGCAGCACCGCATCGCGCCGGCGCGGATCCGCCGGCAGATCGCCGGCCAGAAAATACGGCCCCCGCGAAGTCCCTCCGCGCATGAGTACACAGGGTATTTTGCGTTGCATATCGGCTCGAAGGAATACGAGTATGCTTGGCTACGTTTACTCGCAGGGGTGGGCGCTGGTCGGCACAAGCCGAAATCCTACCTCAGGGGTGAATATCATGCGCACGAGCGAATCGGCCAAAGTGACCCTGCAGCGCGGCATCCTCCTCGGGGTCCTCGCCCTGGCGGGATGCGCGAGCTTCGAGGAGATCTCGGCTGGGACCTCGTCCCGGCAGGTCGAAGCGCTGGTCGGCGTCCCCGCCCAGGTGTGGAAGGACGCGGACGGCTCGGAAGTCTGGGAATATCCCCTGGGTCCCTTCGGCGTCGAAACCTACATGGTGAGCTTCGGCCCCGACCACGCCGTGCGCCAGGTCCGCCAAGTACTGACCGAGGAGACCATTGCCACCCTGCGCGTCGGCATGTCTCGCGACGATGTCCGGCGCCTCCTCGGCAAGCCCCGGGAAATCCGCAATATCGATCTGAGCGACGAGGAGATCTGGTCCTGGCGCTACCGCGAGTGGAGAGTCAGGAACATGGAGCTGCACGTCCAGTTCGACCGCGCCAGCGGCACCCTGAAGGCCTACTCGCGTCATCAGGAAGAGCCGAGCGGAAGCGACAAGCGCTCCTAATCAGGAGCGCTTGCCCTGCTCGTATTCCTGCATCGCCTCGCGGGCGAGCTTGAAGGCCTCCACGCCTGCCGGCATGCCGCAGTACACCGCCACCTGAAGCAGGACTTCGCGGATCTCCTCGCGAGTGCAGCCGTTGGTGAGCGCGCCCTTGACGTGAGTCTTGAACTCGTTGGGACGGTTGAGCGCGGACAGCATCCCGAGGTTCACGAGGCTGCGCATTTTCCGCGGCAGCTGGGGCCGCGCCCACAACCATCCCCAGCATGACTGGGTCACCAGTTCCTGCATCGGCATGCCGAAGTCGTCGACCGTCTTCAGCTGGCGCTCGACGTAGTCTGCACCGAGCACTTCCTTGCGCACTGCGAGTCCCTTGTCCCAGAGTTCCTTCAGCATTTCGCGTCCTTTCGGTTAGTGGGGTTGTCGCGACTCTAGCCCAGCGTATGGCTGAATTCGCCGATCTTCTCGATCCACAGCTTCACTTCGTCGCCGGCTTTCAGGAAACGCCCGCGGCCCATGCCGACGCCCGCCGGCGTCCCGGTGAGCACCAGGTCGCCGGGACGCAGCGTCACGCGCGAGGACAGCATCGCGATCTGCTCGGCGGTGTCGAAGATGAGCTTTGCGGTGTTCGAATCCTGCATCAGCTCGCCGTTCACCCACAGCCGGATGCCCAGGTGATGCGGGTCGCGCAGCTCGCTCGCGGGCACGATCCAGGGCCCGAGCGGGCAGGCGCCGTCGAAACACTTCTGGCTCACCCAGTCGTAGTGGAAAGGCGAGCTTGGGGGGTTCTTGTCGCGCTTCATCGCGTCGCGCGCCGACAGGTCGTTGGCGATCGTGTAGCCGGCGACGCAGGCGAGTCCCCGGTCCACCGGGACGTCCTTCGCCGTCCTGCCGATGACGGCGGCGAGCTCGACCTCCCAGTCGACCTGCTGCGAATAGGCCGGCAGCTTGACCCTCGCGCCCGGCCCCACCACCGAACTGCGCGAGGTCTTGACGAAATGCCAGGGCTTTTCGCCCAGGTCTTTCATCGTCGGTCCCGGCTCCTTGCCCTGCGCCCGGGCCATCTCGGCCATGTGGTCGGTGTAGTTCGCGCCGGCGCAATAGATCGCGCCGGGGTAGAGCACCGGCGCGAGCAGCTTGACGCGTTTGAACGCAACGCCCTTCGCCTTGCTCTTTCCGGCAGCGATGCGCTTCGCCGCAGCCGCAAATTCGCGGTTTGCCTTGCCCCAATCCTGCAGCGCTCCGAGAACGGAGGACCAGGCCGGCTGCCCGGTGAGGCGGGCGGCGTCGTAGACTTGTTCGCCGACCAGGATCCCGGCGCGCGCTTCGCGGCCGGACCGAAAACTGAGAAGCCTGTAGCTCATGCGATTTTCCTCTAGGCAAAAGCGCGCTTCATGCGCCTGATCCAGTCTTCGAACGCGAGCATCTGGTCGGTGAGGAACTTGCGCGTCGTCTCGTCGGTGAGTTTTCCGTCCGGCGCGAATTTTCCGGCGGCCATGCCGATGAACACCTCGGGTCTGATCAGCCACTGGACGCCCAGCCCCGAAAGGATCCTGCGCAGATCGTATTGAACTCTTGCCCCGCCGACCGGCCCGCCCGTCGCGCTGAACGCCGCGGCCGGCTTGTTCTGAAAGGGCGAGGGCTGATAACGCGACATCCAGTCGATCGCGTTCTTGAGGGCCGCGGAAAGCGACCAGTTGTATTCGGGCGAGGCGAACAGCAGCGCATCGGCCGCGAGGATCTCCTCCCGCAGCTTCGCGACGGGCGCCGGGAAGCCCTTTTCCTGCACGTCGAAGTTGTACATCGGAAGCTCGGCGATGCTGGTGATGCGCAGCTTGAGGCCCGGCGGCATCAGCTCGCCCGCGGCCTTGAGCGCCGCCATGTTGAAGGACTTCTGCCTGAGACTGCCGCAAATGCCGAGTACCTGGAACGTTGCCGGTGTGTTCACGTATTCTCGCCGTCAGTTGGAAAGCGTGCGGGCTGCACGTCAGCGCTTCATCGCCGCGTCGTAGAAGCTCGGATCGTAGTACGGAGCCGGATCGGTCAGGGACTTGCGCGGCTGCCCGTACTTCGAGCGCAGCGCGAGCACCGTCTTCACCCCCTCCATGTCGATCCGCGCTTTCTTCTGGAAACCGTCCGTCGGGCTGAGCAGCACCTTGTACGCGGTCTGCGCGGCCTGGGCGTTCGCGTTCGGGAGATTCTTCAGGAAGATCGCGATCGCTTCGTCCTTGTTGCGCGGGTCGTACAGCCAGTCCACTGCGTCGCTGAACGCGCGTATGTAGCCGACGACCGATTCGCGGTTTGCCTCGGCCCAGGCCTTGCGCGCGCCGCCCACCAGGCCCTGGTAGCGCCCCAGCACGTCGATCGCGTTCGCCAGCCGGTTGAAGCCGCGCGCCTCGGCCTGGACCTCGAAGGGAGACAGCAGCAGCGTCCCCGCGTGCTTCTTCTCCAGCAGGGCCTGGAACCGCTGCAGCACGCCGCCCGCCGCAGGGGTCCTGTAGTCACGGTCCTTCTGCAGCCCGTTGCGCTCGAGGATTTCCAGGAGCACGAAGGCGTAGCCGGTGGTCAGGGCGTCGACCGACAGTTCCTTGCCGCGCAGGTCGTTGAAGGTCTTAACCTCGGGCACGGTCACCAGCCGCAGGAAGCCGTTGTCGCTGCCCATGAACGCGAACAGGTCCGGCCCAAGCTTCGGCACTTCGCCCTGCCCTTCCCGGTAGGCGATGAGGTTGTCGATCGCCGTCATCGCGATGTCGAACTTGCCGTCGATGAGATTGGTGAGCTGGAATACCGAGCTCGGCGTCGGCGTGGTCCTGACTTCGATGCCGTTCTTCGCGAACAGCCCTTTCTCCTGCGCCACCCAGATCGGCCAGTTGAATCCGCCGGGGAAGACGATCACGTTGATCGTCTTCGGCGGAGCAGGCGGCGCGTCTGCGCAGGAGACGAGCATCAGTGCAAACGCTGCGGCAATGAACTTGGAAGGTAGACGCATGATTTCCTCCATCAGTGGCAATTCACTCGGGATCGCCGTCGGTCAGGTAATCCCACATACGCTCGGCGATACGCCCTTGCCAGGTGGCGCGATCTCCGGCCTGTTCTTCGCTCATGCGCGGCGCCTTGTCCGCGAGCCCCGCATTGAGCGCGGCGAGTTCCACGCGCGCGGCGTCCTCGAGGAATACCGCCAGCGCCACCGCCTGGGCCGGCGTCTCGGCGGCGGTCACGGCGCCGTTCACGCTGACGACGATCGCCGGGGCCTTGCCCATGGTCTCGGCCACCCCGACGGCCGCCGGGTCGTTGCGAATCAGGCCCGGGTCGGTCCAGAAAGGCACCTGGGGATAGAAGTGCGCGCCCTGTCCGTGACGCGCCCTGGGCGTGATCCCGAGCGCCGCCAGCGTCACCACGCTCGGAGAAATGAAGCGGCAGATCGCCTGCACTTCAGCGCGCCGCTTGTAGATCTGCTGGTGCATGCGGACTTCGCCGAGCACCCCTTCGGGCAGGGGCGCCTCGGTCGACACCACCGTTCCCGGATCGCCGGGCTTGATGATGCCCATGGGCTTGGCCGCGCACACGAGGAAGGACTTCTCGTCCAGGCGAACGCTGCAGTGGCCGAACGCGGTGACCAGGCCGGCGCGGGCGAGCGAGCGCGCCATTTTGCGCACGGTGATCTGCTGCTGCTCCATCTTCGGTGGAAGTGCGGACTCCAGGCTTGCGATTCAGGCCACGGTCTTCAGCGGCGGCTTTTTTTCCTTCTGGTCTGCGCGAAACTCCGGAATGTCCGGGCGCGAGCCCCACATGCAGAACGATTCGGGCGCGAACGGAAATTGCCTCGGCCGGTAGCCCGCTTCTTCCTCGGGCAGGATGTGCTTCACCCCGACCGAGTACTCGTACACCATCTGGTCCGGGCCCTCGAAGTAGAGGAAGCACGCCGAGGACGACGGATGGCGGCCGGGTCCAAACACAATGCGCACGCCCTTCTCCCTCAGGAAGTAGTACGAGCGCATCACGTCGTCGAAGTCCTCCACCTGATGATTGATGTGCTGCACGCCGGGGTGGGGCGACGGGAACAGCGCGAGCGTGTGATGGATGGTGTTTACGCGAAGCAGCGGCGCCTCGCCGATCCAGTCTGACACGCGCGCGTTCAGGAGCTTCGTCCAGAACGCCTCGTCTCGCGGCGCGTTCGAGGTGCGCAGTCCGATGTGGCTGAAATGCGTGATTCCGGCGTCGCGCGAAGGGAAGTAACGCTCGCCGCTGTGGAACGGGCGCACGACGATCTCGATCTTGTTGCCGGTCGGATCCTTGAAGGCGAAGAACTGCTGCACGCGGCGCAGCTCGCATTCCTCCTTCGTACCGTAACGCACGGAATGGCCGGCTTTCTCGATTTCCGCGCCCGCCTTGTCGAAATCCTCGCGATCTTGCAGATCGAAGCCGATCACGTGATCCGAAGGATCGCCTTCGAAATACATCAGCGTGTGATCGCGAGTGTCGCCCCGTACCGATACCTTGTCGCTGCGGAAATACGCGGCCTTGCCCTGGCGGCCCGCAAGCTGCAGACCGACGATCTTGGTGGCGAACTCGATCGCGGATTCCAGGTTCAGTGTGCCGATCCGCAGGTAGCGGATGTCGTGGAGGTTGACCATGGCCGCTCGGTTCCGGCTCGGCTATTTCATCAACGGCATGCCGAAATTCGCGCCGGGGTTGACGCCTTCGCGCCAGCGCGCGGTCACGGTCTTGATGCGCGTGTAGAAACGCACGCCCTCCGGCCCGTGCTGGTTCATGTCGCCGAAGATCGAGCTCTTCCAACCGCCGAAGCTGTGGAACGACAGCGGCACCGGGATGGGCACGTTGATGCCGACCATGCCGCAGTTCACCTTGTGCGTGAAGTTGCGCGCGACGTCGCCGTTCCTCGTGAAGATCGCCACGCCGTTGCCGTATTCGTGGTCGGAAGGCAGCGCGACGGCTTCCTCGAAATTCTGCGCCCGCACCACCGATAGTACGGGCCCGAAAATTTCTTCCTTGTAGATGCGCATGTCGGGCCTGACCTTGTCGAACAGGCAGCCGCCGAGAAAAAAGCCATTCGGCTGCGCGGGCACCTTGAAGTCGCGCCCGTCGACCACCAGGCTCGCGCCTTCCTTCACGCCGAGATCGACGTAGCCCTTCACCTTGTCGCGATGCTCGCGGGTCACCAGCGGCCCCATTTCGGAGGCCTTGTCGGTGGACGCGCCGATCTTGAGCTTTCTCACCCTGGGCGCCATCGCCTCGATCAGCTCGTTCGCCGTGCGATCCGTTACCGGCACCGCCACCGAGATCGCCATGCAGCGCTCGCCGGCCGAGCCGTAGGCCGCGCCCATGAGCGCCTCGGCCGCAACCTCGATGTCCGCATCGGGCATCACGACCATGTGGTTCTTGGCGCCGCCCAGGGCCTGCACGCGCTTGCCGTTGACCGAACCAGTCGCAAAGACGTACTTGGCGATCGGCGTCGAGCCGACGAAGCTCACCGCGGCGACGCGCGGATCGGTGAGCAGCGTGTCGACGGCCTGCTTGTCGCCGTTGACGACGTTCAGCACCCCCGGAGGCGCGCCGGCTTCGAGCATCAGCTCGGCCAGGCGCAGCGGGCAGGACGGATCCTTTTCGGAGGGCTTGAGGATGAAACTGTTGCCGCAGGCGATGGCGACAGGGAACATCCACATCGGCACCATCGCCGGGAAATTGAAAGGCGTGATGCCCGCGCAGACACCGAGCGGCTGGCGAATGGAATACAGGTCCATGCCGGTCGCAACGTTGTCGGAGTACTCGCCTTTCATCAGGTGCGGGATGCCGCAGGCGAACTCGACCACTTCGAGGCCCCGCTGCACCGAGCCCTTGGCGTCCGACAGCACCTTGCCATGCTCGGAGGCGAGGAGCAGCGCGAGCTCGTCCATGTGCTTCTCGACCAATTCCTTGAAGCGGAACATGACGCGCGCGCGCGTGACGGGCGAGGTCTCGGACCATCCCGCATAGGCCTCGCGGGCGTTGGCGATGACGCGCTCGACTTCGCCCTTCGACGCGAGCGGCACCTTGGCGGCGAGCGCGCCGGTGGTGGGATTGAAGACGTCACCGAAGCGGCCGCTGCCCCCCTGGAGGTGCTTGCCGCCGACGAAGTGGGAGAGTTCACGGACCTTGGCAAGCGCGGCGTCGCGGGTATTCATGGGAGGCCTTCAAGGCAGGACCGGGAGTTGCGAATTATAGCGGGATTCGACTGCCGCTTCGGCGCGTCAGAGCTTGTGCAGGTTGCGCCGCATCCACACACCGAGCGCGAAATAGCCGACGCCGAAGGCGACGATCGCCGGCCGGTAGCCAAACCCGCTCACGGCAAAACCCATCGCGGCGGCGCCGGCCGCCTGCCCCAGGGCCCAGCCCGAGGAATACAGCGCGAGGCCGGTGGCACGCGCCTGCGGCGCCATCTCGACCGCCTTGGCCTGCAGCGTGTTGTGCAGCATGTAGAAGGAGAATCCCATGCCGACGGTGAACACCACGAACGATCCGGCGACCGGGGTGAGCATGGCCAGGCCGTAGCTCGCGCAGCAGAACGTCCCGCCCCAGAGGACGAGGCCTTTCTGCCCGAGTCCCATGAGCAGGCGCCGCACCATCAGCGTATACAGGATGCCGCCGAAACCGAAACCGGCGAGAGTCGCGCCGATCACGGTGAGACTCAGGTCGAAGCGCAGCTTGAGATAAGCGCCGAGGAAGGAAAAGGCGCCGAAGAAGAGGAAGGTCTCGATGAAGCCGACGGCGACCACGTGGCGCACGCGGGAGGAACCGAGCAGGCGCCGATGCGCCGCGAACGGATTCGAGGGAAGCGGTACCGCCTTTTCGTCCTTCCACTGGGAACGGGTGCGCACGAACAGCGTCGCCGAGACCAGCGCAAACACGGCGCCGACGAGCGCGAAGGTGCCGCGCCAGCCGATGAGGTCGGTCACCGCGCCGCCGATTGCCGGACCCAAGGCCTGACCGCTGATCGTGCCGATGATGAAGCGCGCGATGACCGGCTGCCGGTCTTCCGCGGACACACGGTCGCCGATGTAGGCCATGCCGAGCATCACCGGCGTCGAGGCGAACAGCCCGGTCACCAGGCGCATCCCCGCGAGCGCGACGATGTCTTGCGCGAGCGCGCAGCCGATGCAGCCCAGGGCCGCCCCGGCAAGCGACAGCGTCACGACGCGCAGCTTGCCGAAACGGTCGCCGAGCGGACCGTAGACGAGCTGCGCGCCGGCGTAGGCGAACGCGTAAGCCGAGATGATGGAGGCGGTCGCCGAGATGCTCGTGCCGAACTCGGCCGCGAGCAGCGGCAGCATCGGCTCGACCGCTCGCAGCGCCACGCCGCCGTTGGCGCTGGCGAGCGCCAGCAAGAAGATGGTTTCCCGCACCGCCTGCCGGACCTCCTGCCAGCCGCGGCGGCCCGCCGCTCTAGTTTACGGTCGCGCCGGACTCCCGCACGACATTGCCCCACTTGTCGAATTCGCCCTTGAGGTAGGTCCCGAACTCCTCCGGGCTCGTCGGTGCGGGATCGACGCCCGAGGAAGCCAGCAGCTCCTTTACATCGGGCGCGCGCAGCACTTTGGCGATCTCGGCGTTCAGCTTGACGACGATTTCCCGTGGAGTCTGCGCGGGCGCGAGCAGGCCCACCCAGACGATCGCCTCGTAGCCGGGCACTCCAGCCTCGGCGATGGTGGGCACGTCCGGGAGATGCGACGAGCGCCGCGCCGTGGTCACCGCCAACGCCATCAGTCTCCCCGACTTCATGTGCGGAATCACGATCGGCGTTCCCGGAAACCCGACCTTCACGATGCCGGCGATGAGATCCTGTTGCGCCGGCCCGCTGCCCTTGTACGGAACGTGCGTGAGTTCGATCCCCGCCATGTGCGCAAACAAGGCCCCGACCAGGTGCTGGGCGCTGCCGTTGCCCGAGCTGGCGTAGTCGATCTTTCCCGGGTTCTTCTTCGCCAGAGCTATCAGCTCCTTCACCGAGTTCACCCCCAGCGACGGATGCACCGTCAGCACGTACGGTCCCGAGGCAATGCGGATCACCGGGGCGAAATCCTCCAGCGTGCGGTACGGCAGATTCTTGTAGAGATTGCCGGTGATGACATGCGGCGTCGCGGTGAGGAGCAGCGTGTAGCCGTCGGGTTTGGACTTGGCGACGTAGTCCGCGCCTATGGTTCCGCCCGCGCCGGCGCGGTTCTCGACGAAGAACTGCTGCCCGAGCGACTCGGAGAGCCGCTGGGTGATGATGCGCCCCGGCACGTCGGTGGTGCCGCCCGGGGACAGAGGAATGACGATCCGCACCGGCCGTGCCGGGTACGCCTGGGCGGCAGCCGCCGCCGAAAACAAACATCCGAGTACTGCCGCGACCAAACGCATCGCCATCTCCTTCCTATGCCTTGAATTTTCTTGTGGTTCCCTGGGTGCCTGGACTAGCCACGGTACACCGGTTCCGGCTGCGCGAAGAACGCATGCAGGATGTGATACACCATGAGGTAATTCTTCTGCTGGAAACTCGCGTGCGAGATTCCAGCCATTACGGAGAATTGCTTGTCCGGATTGGGCAGCCGCTTGAAGAATTCGATCAGGTCGTCGATTCCGGCGATCCCGTCCCATTGACCGCGCATGACGATGGTGGGCACGCCGATTTTTGCCGGATCGACGATCGGCAGCTTCGAATACATGTCCACGTAGGTCCCGGTCGGGACGGAATCGTCGAGGGCGACGATGGCCTCGGCGAAAGCGTCGATCGTCGCCTTGTCCGCCGTGCCGGGATGGTCCCGCTCGAAAATGCTGTGCACGAACGCGCGATCGATCGGCCTTCGGTTCTTTGCTGAAAACTCCGCAAGCTTCTTCTTCCTCTCGGCGAGCGTCGGGCTGCCCTCTCCGGTCCAGACAAAGGCATCCAGAGCCAGGCGCGCGACGCGTTCCGGATGCCGCTGCGCGAACAGTGCCGCGCGCAGCGCACCCGACGAAATCCCGTATACGAGCAGCTTGCTCGCGTCGGTCTGTCCGAGGATGTATTCGCTGCCCGCGGCGAGGTCGTCGGCGCCGTTGGGGATGTCGCAGTTGATCGGGCGCGACTTGTCGGAGCGCCCGTAGCCCTCGTGGTCCATGCACCAGGTGTCGAAGCCGCGCGCCGCGAACCAGTCCATCACCGAGGAATCGGGACGGCCGGGCACCTGCAGGTCGAAGGTCGGTTGCGAGGCCATCGACGAGCCGTGAACGAAAATCACTGTACCGCGCTGCCGCGCGCCGGCGGCGGGTGGTTTCTGCCATAGGAACAGCTTCACCGCGCCCTTGTGGATCCAGTGCTCCTTGCCGGGGTGCGCGTTGCGCGGGGGTGATGCCGTCCGGTTCAAGTCAGCTCCTGCGAAAAAGGACGGATTCTAGCATTCCGCCGATCGCCGGCGGTGCCGCACTACGAGCACTCGAAGGAGATGCTTTCCGACGCGGTGCTGGTCGAGGTTCCCAAGGCGATCTTGCCCCGCTCGCCCAGCAGCAGGCGGTCGCGGCTCAGCACCACCTCGCTGTCGCCTTCGACGGCAACGTAAGTTCCGTTGGTCGATTCGTCGACGAGGAAATACTGCAGCCCCTTGCGCTCGATGCGGGCGTGCCGGCGCGAAGCGGTCTTCTCCTCGACGATGAAGTCGCAGATCTTGTCGCGACCCAGCACCAGCACGTTCTTGTCAGAGGGAAAGGCCAGGGTGCGGTCGCCGGCCCTCAGGGTCAGTTTGGTTTCCAGGCGGGTGCTCGAGGCGGTTTCCCGGCGAGCGCTCGAGGCGCGCCCCACCAGCTGGGTGGCGTCCTCGGCGTCGCCCCAAAGCAATTCGTAGACGTGCACCGCATCGTGCTTGCCTTTTACTGAAATGGCGCTGAGATCGCGCAGGCTGACGCGCTGTGCGGGAGGCAAGGTGTCCACGGTGACGCTGCTGGTGAGCACTTGGCCGGCCTTGGCGAGCCCCGCGAGGCGCGCCGCGACGTTCACCGCGTCCCCCCAGAAATCTCCCCTGTTTTCCTCGTCCTCCAGGACCTGACCCAAGTGAAACCCGATGCGGATGGCGAGCTTGACCCCGGCGATGGCTGGAAGCAAGGTGACGCGCTGCTGCATTTCGGCTGCCGCCTGGAGGGCTGTTTCGGCCTTGCCGAACATCACCATCAGCTCGTCGCCGATCTCCTTGACGACCTGGCCCTGATGCGCGCCCACGATGCTGCGAAGCTCGTTGAGGCAGAGGTCGATCGCCTTCTTGGCGGGCTTGTTGCCGAGCTTCTCGTAGAGCTCGGTGCTGCCGCTGACGTCGGCAAAAAATATGGCGCGCTCTCTTGATACCAGGGTCATGGCAGTTATGCGTTGCGGAGTTCACCCGCTTTTTTGTAGAGTATCCCTTATTTCCCCCGGTCTGACTACTGCCGGCACCGCCTCTGGAGAACATCATGAACGCCAACGTCAAGGTCCTCGAGCGCAAGTGCTACATCAACGGCCAGTTCGTCGCCGGAAAAAAACAGTTCACCAAGATCAACCCGGTGGACGGCAGCGTGGTCGCGCAGGTGCACGAGGCCGACCGGGACATGGTCGACGCGGCGGTGCGCGCCGCAAAGGCCGCCCTGCACGGCCCCTGGGGCAGGATGGCGCTGCAGGCGCGCGTCGACCTGCTGCGCAAGGTGGCCGAGGGCATCGAAAAGCGCTTCGACGATTTCCTCGCCGCCGAAGTCGCCGACACCGGCAAGCCCGTGTCGCTCGCGAGCCACCTCGACATCCCGCGCGGTGCCGCCAATTTCCGTGTGTTCGCCGACATCGTGCGCACCTACGGCACCGAGTCGTACTTCCTCGACACGCCCGACGGCAAGGGCGCGGTCAACTACGCGGTGCGCAAACCCCTGGGCGTGGTCGGAGTAATCGCGCCTTGGAACCTGCCGCTGCTGCTCCTCACCTGGAAGCTCGCTCCGGCGCTCGCCTGCGGCAATACCATCGTGGCAAAGCCTTCGGAGGAGACGCCTTCCACTGCAACGCTGCTCGCCGAGGTGATGCACGAAGCCGGCGTGCCCCCGGGCGTCTACAACGTGGTGCACGGCTTCGGGCCCGACTCGGCCGGCGAGTTCATCACCACGCACCCGCACGTGAACGGCGTCACTTTCACCGGCGAGACCGCCACGGGCTCCGCGATCATGAAGGCGGTCGCGCCGACGGTGAAGCCGATCTCCTTCGAACTCGGGGGCAAGAATCCCGGCATCGTCTTCGCCGATTGCGATTTCGACGCCGCGGTCGCCGGTATGTCGAACGCGATCTTCTCCAACGCCGGCCAGGTGTGCCTCGCGCCGGAGCGCGTCTACATCGAGCGGCCGATCTTCGATCGCTTCGTGGCGGCGCTGAAGGCGAGGGCCGAGGCGCTGGTGTTGGGCTTCCCGCAGGACAAGAACACCAGCATGGGGCCACTCATCTCGAAGCAGCACCGCGAGAAAGTCCTCTCCTATTACGATCTGGCGACGAAGGAAGGCGCAAAGGTGGTCACTGGCGGCGGCGTGCCGAAATTCGGCGATGCGCGCGACAACGGCTGCTACATCCAGCCCACGCTGTGGACCGGACTATCTGAGACCGCGCGGACTGTGAAGGAGGAGATCTTCGGTCCGTGCGCGCACCTCGCCCCTTTCGACAAGGAGGAGGACGCGATCGCCATGGCCAACGACACGCGCTACGGCCTCGCATCCACAGTCTGGACCACGAACCTGTCGCGCGGCCACCGCGTCGGACAAGCGATGGAGGTGGGCGTCTCCTGGGTGAACTGCTGGTTCCTGCGCGACCTGCGCACGCCCTTCGGCGGCACCAAGCTCTCCGGCATCGGCCGCGAGGGTGGGTTGCATTCGCTGAATTTCTATTCCGAGCCCAGCAACGTCTGCATCAAGCTCTGACCCGTCGTGAGGGCGCTCGATTTCCCGAAGTGGATCGAGGAGCACCGGCACCTGCTCAGGCCGCCGGTGGGCAACGCGCAGGTCTGGGAGACCGATGCGGAAATGCGGGATTTCATCGTCACCGTCGTCGGCGGCCCGAACCAACGCACCGATTTCCACGACGATCCCTACGAGGAATTCTTCTACCAGATGAAGGGCAACGCCTTTCTCAACACCATGGAAGGCGGCAAACCCGGACGGGTCGAGTTGAAGGAAGGCGCGATTTTCCTCATGCCGCCACACCTGCGGCATTCTCCGCAGCGGCCTGAAGCAGGTAGCCTTTGCCTCGTCATCGAGCGCACGCGGCCCGAGGGTGTCAAGGACGGCTTCGAGTGGTATTGCCTCTCGTGCAACGCGCTGCTGCACCGGGTGGAAGTGCAGCTGAAGAGCATCGTGCGCGACCTGCCGCCGCTCTTCGAGCGCTTCTACGCGGACATGGCGCTGCGCCGCTGCAGGAACTGCAGCGCGGTCCATCCGGGCAGGGGTTAGAGTCTGTGGGATCGCCGCGCATAGAGGAACATCGCAAGGCAGCGGTGCGCGCCGGACTCGACTACGTCACCGACGGTCTCGCCGGCATCCGCAGGCAGCGCGCCGGCAAGGGCTGGGCGTTCTACGCTCCCGACGGCACGAAGATCGACGACAAGGCGGAGCGCAAGCGCATCAGTGCGCTGGTGATTCCGCCCGCCTGGACCGACGTCTGGATCTGCCCCGATGCCAAGGGCCACATCCAGGCCACCGCCCGCGACGCGCGCGGACGCAAGCAGTACCGCTACCATCCCCGTTACCGTGAGACACGCGACAAATCGAAGTTCCGCCGCATGCTGGAATTCAGCGAAATCCTCCCGGAAATCCGCGAGCGCGTCGAGCGCGACCTGCGCGCTCGCGACCTGACGCGACGCCAGATCCTCGCCACCGTGGTGATGCTCCTCGACAAGACGCTGATCCGTGTCGGCAATGACGAGTACGCGCGCGAGAACCGCTCCTTCGGGCTGACGACGCTGCGCGGCCGGCACGTCGAGGTCACGGGCGCAAAGCTGCGCTTCTCCTTCCGCGGCAAGAGCGGCGTCGACCATTCGATCGCCATCACCGACCGGCGGCTCGCGCGCATCATCCAGCAGTGCCAGGATCTTCCGGGGTATGAACTCTTCAAGTACATCGACACCCACGGCAAGCGCCAGACGATTTCCTCCGACGACGTCAATGCGTACCTGCGCGAGACCACCGGCCGCGACATCACCGCCAAGGACTTCCGCACCTGGGCGGGCACCATGCTCGCCGCGAGGGAACTGTGCGCCATGGGCCCGGCGAAAAGCCAGCGCGAAGCCGAAAGAAACATGATCCGCGCCATCGACGCCGTCGCCGAGCGCCTCGGCAACACCCGCACCGTGTGCCGCAAGTACTACGTCCACCCGGGCCTGGTGCGCACGTACCTGCAGGGACTCACCGCCGCCCTGCCCTCGGCGCCGCCGCCGCAGAAGGCGCGGAGGGAGCATCCGTCGGCGGCGCTGCGGCGCGACGAGGTGGCGGTGCTGCAGTTTTTGCAGGAGGATGCGCGGGAGGGTTGATGCGAGAAGCAGCGCACTTCGGTTTATCGATTCGTACGCCCGCGCGCGGGCGCGAACGTTGGACGGACGGATGAGATCGGGCAGCGAGTCGGGAGGCACGCTCGTCCTGGCGGGGTTCGAACCCTTCGACGGGCGGTCGCAAAACCGATCGTGGGAGGTGGTTCGACGGGTCCGCGCCCGGGCGGGTCTGGAAACGATTCAGCTGCCAGTCGACTTCGCAAAGCTCAAGGCGGCGGTAGTTCGGCTGACCAGCCGGAATCCACGGGGATTGCTGCTTCTCGGAGAATCTCCGACCAAGTGCGTATGCGTCGAACAGGTGGCTCTCAATGTCCTCGACTCCGATACGCCCGACAACGGCGGATCAAAACCCCAGGGAGAGGCGCTCGTCCCTGATGGTCCACTGGCGCTCCCGGCGGCGTGGAACGCGCGGATGGTCGCGCAGAAGCTGAATGAGAGCGGAATACCGGCCGCGCATTCCTTTCACGCCGGTACATTCGCTTGCAACGCCGCCCTGTACTTGGCCCTTCATGCCTTGCCCAATCTGCCTTCAGTGGGATTCGTTCACGTCCCCCATCGGCGCTGGCCGTTCGGGTTGAGACTCGGTGTTCTACTCCGGGCTGTAGACATCTGTATCGATGCGCTGCTCGGTCAGGACGGGGCTTCTCCCCGCCGCTGAACGGCAGGCTCGCTGGATTCACGCAAGAGAACGCCGTCGATAGCACATGGCCGGTTTCCGACGTATCCCTCCGTGACCATCCGAATCGTCCGGCTCGGCACGAAGCGCCTCCGCGGCGAAGGCCTGCGCATCGGCACGGTGCGCAAACCGCCGCGCGGGGTGCCGCGCGGCCGGCATGCGTCCGGGAACTGGTACGACGTCTGGTTTCCCGAGCTCGCGCCGAGCGCGGCGACGGTCAGGATCGGACAGTCCGCCGGAACGGAGCAGGAATGGGCGCGTTTCGCGAGAAGATACCGCGCCGAAATGAATTCGCCGTCCAGCCGTCGGGCGCTCGACCTGCTCGCCGCCTTGTCGCACCGGACGAACTTCTCTGTGGGTTGCTACTGTGCCGATCCTGCACACTGCCACCGCTCGCTGCTGCGCGACTTGCTCCTCGCGCGCGGCGCCGACGTGCGCTGAAGCCCTACTTCCTCGCCTTCAGGTACCAGTCGAGAATCTCCTCGCCGTTCCAGTGCACCACGCCCTTGAACCCGGCGATGTGCGCGTACACCTGCTCCAGGTACTTGATGCGGAACGGCTGGCCGCTGATATAGGGATGGATGGCGATCGCCATGATCTTCGGCCGCTCGGCGCCTTCTTCGTAGAGCCGATCGAAGCAGTCGACGCATTTCTGCCTCCAGTACGCCGCCTCGTGGTGCTGCACGATCATCATCGGGATGTCGTTGCATTCCACCGTATACGGCAGCGTGACGAGCGGACCCTTCTTGGTCGAGATCTCGGTCGGCTCGTCGTCGTAGACCCAGTCGCCGATGTACTTGATGCCGGCGGCGGCGAGGTTTTCGGGCGTCTCGTAGGTCTCGGTGAGTCCCGGCCCGAGCCAGCCGAGGGGTTTCTTTCCGGTGAATTTCTCTAGCGTGTCGAGCGAGCGCTTGATCATCGCGCGCTGGTTCTTTTCCTTGTGGATCGGGCCCTGCTGGTAGCTGTGGCCCATGAACTCCCAGCCGGAGTCCTTGCAGGCCTGCGCCACGCGCGGATAGTCGACGCAGACGCGCGCGTTGATAGCGACGGTCGGCTTGAGGCCCAGGCGCTCGTACAGGGCGTGGAACCGCCAGAAGCCGACGCGCATGCCGTACTCGTGCCAGCTCCAGTTGGGCACATCGGGCAAGAGCGGCACGCCGGTGGGCGCGGGCAGCACCTGCCGCGCCATCGGCCCGGCGATGTCCCAGACTTCCAGGTTGACGATGGTCCAGACGACGACGCGTTCCCCGCCCGGAAGCCGCAGCTTCGGCCGATCGACGATCGCCGAATACGGGACGCGGTCGCGCGGGATGGTCATTTGCGCTTCTTCTTCTTGGAGGGTTTCGGTTTCGCCTTGCGTTCAGCCTTCGGTGCCGTCGGCAGCTCCAGCCGCAGCAGGCGCATGGCGTTGCCGAAGTAGACCTTGCGCCTGTCGCCATCCTTCAGCCTGAGCGAATCGATCGTCTTGATGATCTCGCGGATGAACAACGGCCCCCCTTCGGGATCGAAGGGGCAGTCGGTGCCGAAGAGCACGTGATCGGTGCCGAAGAAATCCAGCCCGCAGCGGGTCGCCGAGCGCGAACCGTTGACCGAGGTGTCGGCGTAGAACATCCTGAAGTAATCCACTGGGCGCTTCGCCATGCGTTTCAGGATCAGCGTGTAATCCTCGTCCGCGGTGCGCGCGCCCAGCTGGTCCATGCCCAGCCCGATGCGCGCGTCGAAAAACGGCGCCATCGCGCCCAGGTGGTGCGTGATGATCTTGAGATCCGGCAGCTTCTCGAGCATCCCCGAGAACACCAGGCGCGCCATGAACGCGCTGGTTTCGTACGGCCAGCCGAACAGCCACCAGATTTCGTACTTCGACTTGTCCTCGCCCGGGTAGTCGGCGAATTTCGCCCCGCGCGTGGGGTGCACCCAGATCGGCAGGTCGTAGTGATTGGCCATGCGCTCGAAGATCGGAAAGAACTCGGGATCGTCGAGCGGCCGTCCGTTCACGTTGGTGAAGATCTGTATCCCCTTCGCGCCCAACTGGGTGATGGCGCGGTCCATCTCCTTCAGCGCCTCGGGGACGTTGTTCATGGGGAGCGAAGCCACGAACGCGGGAAAGTATTGCGGATGCTGCGCCACGATCTCCGCCATGCCGTCGTTGGCGAGCCTGGCGAGCGCCGGCGACTGGTCGTACGGGGCGAGGAACTCTATAGCCGGCAGCGACAGCGTGAGGACCTGCCGATAGCCCTTGAAGCGGTCCATCATCCTCAACCGCGCGTCCAGGTCCCACAGCACCGGAATGTGCAGCCAGCGCTTGATCTGCCCGGCGAGCGAGGGATTCTGCTCGGCGATGGCCTTCATGCGATCGAAGAAGGCCTTGGGGAAGATGTGCGGGAAGATGTCGAGTTTGAGATCGGGTGTCATTCGGTTTCGGCCCTCTGGATTCAGGGCGCAAGGATAGCGTCAAACCCGCGCGGCTCCAAGATCTTGCGCGCGGTAAAGTCGCGGGGCCGCTCAGAGGTCCTCGCCGAGCCGATCGACGAAGCGCGTCATCGCCTCGAGCACGACCTGCGGCTGGTCGCGGTGTGGCGAATGGCGGCAATCGGCGAGGCGCAGCAGTTCGACCGCCCCGCCCGCCTGGGCGGCGATGGCTTCGAGCTGGGCCATGGTCCCGTACTCGTCGTCGAAACCCTGGATGGCGAGGATCGGGCAGTGGATGCGCGGCAGGGTTTCCTCGATGTTCCAGGCGCGGAAGGCCGGGTGCAACCAGATGTCGTTCCAGCCGCGGAACGTGTTGCCAGCGTCGGCGTGGTGCCGGGCAAGCTTCTGCGGCAGGTCGGTGGTCTCGAACGCAAGCTTGGCCGCGGCGATGCTCTTGATGCCCAAGTCCTCGACGAATACGTGCGCCGCCATCACCACCAGCCCACGCACGTCGCTGCGGCCCGCCGCGTAAATGAGTGCGATCGAGGCGCCGTCGGAATGTCCCACCAGCACCGGATCGGCCACGGCCAGGCGCTCGAGTAGCTCGGGCAGCACCTCGAGCGCTTCAGTGTGCATGTAGTCGACCGTGCGCGGCTCGCGCAGCCCCTGGGATTGCCCGTAACCGTAGCGCGAGTACACCACCGCCTCGCATCCGGTCGCGGCCGCCGCCTGCTGCGGGAAATCGCGCCACATCGACAACGACCCCAAGCCTTCGTGGAGAAATACCAGCGTAGGTCCCCCGGGTCGCGGCGCGGCGATGCGCCCGACCTCGAGCCTGCGTCCCCGAACGGTGACGAAAGAAATTTCCTGACTGACGGACAAGAGTTCCGCTCCCTCTCAATGGCCTCGGGCGCAAGTCTAGCGGAGGTGCAGCGGACGCACGACCCGCGCTGCGAGTCAGAACCTTAGCGGTTTCCAGTACCCGGTGAGTTCGAGGTATCCCCGGCCCAGCGCCTTCTCGCCCTGCCGCGCGCGCACGGCACCCTCCCAATAGATCGCGCCGGTGCTGGCGCGCGAGTCGAGCTCCTGGTCGTCGATCAGCGGTTCGAGATCGAGCGCCAACCCGGCCGCCTCCACCCGCAGCGCCACCGGATACGCGGCACCGCTGCGCGGCGAGCGCCAGTGGCGCAAGGGAACAAACCGTACTTCTCCGCGCCGAAGGCTGCGCACGCGTCCGTCCGCGGCGCGCAGCGATCCTCCCGACCAGAACGCGCCGCCGTCCCTGCCGCGAATGCGAAACGCCATGAGCGCGCCACCGTCGGCGAGATTGATGCCGATCCAGTCCCAGCCGACCGCCTCCTCGGCCAAGTACTCGCTCGACCACTCGTGGTCGAGCCAGGCTTCGCCCGTCACTTCCACGGCGCGGTTCTCCACGACGACGCTGCCCTTCACCGCGAGCTGCGGCAGACTGTAGTAGTAGCTCGCCTGGGCCGGCCGGGGACCCTTGCGGCTGAAACCCTGGTCGCCCTGGAGGAACGGTGGCTGCCTCGCTTCGAAGCGCAAGGCATAGCGGAACCCCCGCGCAATGACTTCCGCGGCATAACCGCCGTCGGTCGCCTTCAGCGACCAGTCCTCGATGGCGATGTCCATCCTCCCCTCGGCGGCTTCCGCGAGGCCAAACCCGGAACGCGCGGCACGCTGGTCGCCGAGCAGGCGGCCGGCTTCGGGACGCGAGAGCGCCGCGTGCGCGAACAGCAGCTGCCGCGGCGTGAATCGGCTCGCGCCTTCTTCGGCTACCCGCGGGCGGTTGCGAAAGAAAGTGATCTGCATGCCCATGTCGCGGCCGTCGGCGGTCCTCAACCATCCGGTGATGTACCACCACTCGGTGCGGAACTGCGGGTGGCTGCCGTGATCGCGCGGAAATTTCAGCACCGTGCCCGGGCGCACGCGGGCATAGTCTGCCTGCGCGGACGCGACGATCGGCCAGCACGCGATCGAGAGAACGAGCAGTGCGCTCCCCTTTAGCGGAGTGCCAGATCGGCAGTGGCTCACCGGCATGCCGCGCGTTTCATTACCAGTCCTCCTTGACGGCGCGCACCGCCTCGCCGCTCATCGCCCGCCGCCCGCTCGCCACCGCGGTCAGCGTCGCGACGAAGAGCATCGCGACGACGAACTCCGCCAGCAGCCGCCAGGGCAGGTACAGTTCCATGCCCCAGTGGAACGACTGGCGGTTGACCACGTGGATCAGCACCAGGCTGATGAGGCACCCTAGCGCGAGCCCCACCGCAAGTCCCAGCGCGCTCACCAGCGCGCCTTCCATGGCGAGCATCGCGCCGATCTGGCGGCGCGTCATGCCGAGGTGACGCAGCATGCCGAACTCGCGCCGGCGCGCGAGCACCAGGGCACCGAAAGCGGACGACAGGCCGCACACGCCGATGACTAGCGCGACGGCCTCGAGCGCATAGGTCACGGCAAAGGTGCGGTCGAAGATTCCGAGCGAAGCGTCGCGAATCTCGCCGGGAGCGGTGATATCCAGGGACACGCCCGCGCCCGCCCGCGCCTCGATCCCCAGGCGGACGTTTGCCGGATCCGCGCCCGGCGCGAGCCACAGCGCCAGGTCGTTGGCGTTGGGATCGCCGCTGTAACGGACGTATTCGTAGCGTTCGATCAGCACCGCCCCCTGCTGACGCGCATAGTCGCGCCACACCCCGGCGACGCTGAAACGCGCCTCGCGTCCGCCCAGTGGCAGCACGATCACGTCGCCGGGGCGCCACCCGTAGACGTCGGCGGCGATCTCGCTCACCCAGGCAGGCGGCGCATCGCCCGGTCGGCGTGCGTGCGCCGCCCCGAGCATGGGCGGCAGCCGGCCCTCGGCCCCGACGACCCGGGCGAGCAGCGTGATCGCCGGCCGGTCCGGCGCCAAGATCAAGCGCTGGCTGCGCATGAACTCGGCGCGCCGTACGCCGGGCAGTGCCGCGATGGCCTGCTGGTCGGCGGGCGAGAAGAACGCGGTATTGCCGCCGGACCCTGCGCGCACGTAGAGATCGGCGGGGAGCACCCGCTCCAGCCACTGGTCGAGCGACTGGCGAAACGACGCGACCATGATGGCCATCGACACGATCAGACTGACGCTCGCGACGATCGCCGCCAGGCTGACGCCCACCGCCCCGGCCGAGCCACGCAACTGCGCGAGACCGACCTGTGCTACGACCGGCCCCCTCGCGGGCAGCGCGTGAAAGCAAGCGAGCGCGATGCGCGGCATGAGAAGCACCGTGCCGATAAGGAGCAAAGCGATCGCCGCATAGCCGAACAGCGGCAGCCCGCCCACTGGGCCGGCCTGCGTGAGCGCGGCCCCGGCGAGGAGCGCGGCGATGCCGGGCCACGCCGACCGCAGCCGATCGAACGCATGCACCTCGTCTCCGGCGCGCAGGGCTTTCGCCGGATCGGCGCGCGCGGCCTCCAGGGCCGGCGCCAGACTGCCCAGAACCGCCGCGGTCACTCCGAGACAGAAAAACAGAGCCAGCGCCGGCGCGTCGGGCACCAGCACCGGGTTGATACCGCGGAAATATCCCGCGCCGAGTTCCGCGCCGAACCGACGCAGCACCGCCGCGGCAACGACGTAGCCGAGCAGGACTCCAAGGAGCGAACCCGCCACGCCGACGCTGGCGGCCTCGGCGAGCAACATCGCCACCAGCCCGCGCCGCGTCAAACCGAGCGCGCGCAGCAGGGCAAGCTGGGCGCGCCGCCGCACCACCGCGAGCGCCTGCGCCGAGAACACCAGGAGCCCTCCGGTGAACAGCGCGACCAGCGCGAGCACGTTGAGATTCACCCGGTAGGCGCGCGACAGCGACGCGTTGCGATCCACCTCCGCATCCGGGCGTTCCACGAGCAGACCGGCCGGCAACCCGGCGCGCAGCTGCCCGGCGAACCGTTCGGGATCGGTTCCGGGAAGCAGTCGCAGATCGATGCGGTTCAGCAAGCCGGGCCGGGCGAACAACACTTGAGCGGCGCCGATATCGATGACACCGAAGCGCTCCCGGCCCGCGCCTTCCAGGATCCCGGCAACGCGCAGCGAAATCACGTTCAGTCCGACCTGCACGGGCAGCGCGTCACCGGTTTTCAATCCCAGCGACCCGGCTGCGGCGGCGGAAAGGAAAAGCCGGTCGGGCCGCAGGAGATCCAGCCGGTCGGCGACCTCAGCGGCGGCTAGGAACGGCTGGATCCGGGACGCGCGGAAGACATCGAGTCCGAGAATTCTCAGCGAATCGCGCTGGCCGGGAATTCTCGCTTCCACCTCGAGCACAGGACTGGCCACCGCTACTTCGGGGAGCCTGGCCACGCGCGGGTACAAGGCTTCGTCGAACCCGGAATGGGAACCGCCGATGGTGAGATCGGCCTCTCCCGAAAGCAGCTGGACCGCCGTCCGGAATTCTCCGAGGGCGGCGCCGTTGACCAGCTGCACGGCATAGCCGAGCGCCACGCCCAGTGCTATGGCGGCGAGCGACAACGCCAGCCGCCCAGGGTTCTGGAGCGACGGCGCGATCAGCAGGTTGAAGCGGATGCCGGAGAGCGGCATCCGGCAATGTTATCGCGTCGGCGTGCTCACGCAACCAGACCGTGTCGCATGGCGAACTTGACGAGTTCGACGGTGTCGTGAACCTTGAGCTTCTTCATGATGCGCGCCCGGTAGGTCTCGATCGTCTTGGGGGAAAGCGACAGCGCTTGGGCGATTGCGGCGTTGGTGCGGCCTTCGACCACGTGCTGCAGCACGTCGCGCTCGCGCAGGCTGAGGCTGTCCAGAGGGCTGAGGCTCGCGCCCTCGCGCAGATAGCCGTCGATGACCGTCTCGGTGATCCTGTGACTCAGGTAGCGCTTGCCCGCACGCAGTGCACGGATCGCCTCGACCACTTCATCCCCTGCAGACTCCTTTAGAACGTAGCCCTGCGCGCCTGCCTGCAGCGCCCGGTAGATATGTTCTGCGCTGAGGTACATCGAGAGGATCAGCACGCGCGTGTCCGGGCACTTTTCGGTAATGCGGCGCGTCGCTTCGACGCCGTCGATCTCGGGCATGGCAATGTCCATGATGACGATGTCCGGCCGCAGGCGTTGCGCCTCGGTAACGGCGTCGCGACCGTTTCCCGCTACCCCGACCACCTTGAGATCCTGGGTGCCGTCGATGAGCGCCCGCAGGCCGTCCCGCACCACCGCGTGATCGTCTACGAGAAGGATCGTGACCGGCACTTCAGATCTCCGCTGCTGTGCGATATTCGACCAGCACCTCGACGCCCACATCGGGCTGCGCCCTCAGGACAAATTGCGCCCCGACGGCCTCGGCTCGCTCGCGCATGATCAGCAGCCCCCAGCCTGATCCTTCCGTGGATCCTACCCTGCTGGGGTCGAAGCCCACGCCGTTGTCTTGCACCGACAGAGTCGCCCGCCCGTCGCGGCGCCGGATCGCGATCTCGACCCGGTCGGCACTCGAGTGCTTGGCAATGTTGGTGAGCGCCTCTTGGGCGATTCTGAACATGGCCAGATCGACAGTCTTGGGGAAATCGGTGCGCGTCGAATCTCCGTCGAAAGCGACCTGGATCCCGGTTCTTCGCGAGAACCCGGCCGCGAGCGAGCGCAGCGCCGCCGGCAGTCCATACTCGTCGAGGGTGTGTGGACGCAGCTCCGTCATGAGGTTGCGTATCGCATCGACCATGTCCCGGACCAGCATGCTGCAGTCATCCAGGCGCGCCGCCAGCTCCGGCTTTGTTTTTGCCGGCAGGCCGCCTGCAACGATGCTGAGATTCAGCCCGAGCCCGGTCAGATTCTGCCCGACGAGATCGTGCAGCTCGCGCGCGATGAGCCGGCGCTCCGACTCCTGGATCTCCACGAGACGACGCGAGGTCACCCTCAACCGGTCGGCGTAGTTGTGCAGATCTTCCTCGTCGCGCTTGCGCTCGGTGATGTCGTGGCTGATCTCCGAAAACCCGCGGAGCTTTCCATCGGCGTCCCGGAGCGGTGTGGCAATCACGTGAGCCCAGAAGCGCGACCCATCCTTGCGCACGCGCCAGCCCTCGCTCTCGTATCTGCCCTGCAGCGCGGCGAACTCGAGCTGGATGCCAGCGTCCCCGCGGATGGCGTGATCCGGAAGGAAGAAGCACGAGTAATGCCTGCCGATGATCTCCTCGGCGCGGTAACCCGCGATGCGCTCCGCCCCGAGGTTCCAGCTCGTCACGTGGCCTTTGGTGTCGAGCATGTAGATCGCGTAGTCGCGCACGTTTTCCACCATCATGCGAAAGCGCTCCTGGGAGACCTTCGCCTGCTCTTCGGCGCGTTTCCGCTCCGTGATGTCTTGGCAGGTACCGAGCACCCGCACGGCTCGGCCCGACGCATCACGGTCCACGCGCGCTTTGCTATGAATCTCGCGAATCTCTCCGTCCGGCCGCACGATGCGAAACTGGCATTCGTAGGCGTTACCGTCGTGCAGGGCTTTGCGCGCCGCCCGTGCGGTGCGCTCTCGATCTTCCGGGTGGACGAACGGGTAGAAGCCGTAGAAAGCCGAGGGCAGGTGATCGCGAGCGACACCGAAGATCCTGGACAGCTGTTCCGACCACTGGCGCGAATCGTCGAGCATGTCCCATTCCCAGCTGCCCAGATTGGCGAGCGCCTGCGCTTCCTGCAATTGCACTTCGCGCGCCTGCAGCGCCTCGTTCTTTTGCCGTTGCTCCGTGACGTCGCGCGAAACCTTGATGACGCTCACGACGTTGCCTTTCGAATCGGAGACCGAGCTGACCTGACTTTCCATGTAGCGAGCCTCCCCGCTCGGCAGCAGGAAGCGAAACTCGGCTCGCCGCGCCACTCCGTCGCGGACGGTATCGAAAAAAGTCTTGCGGACCCGCTCCCGGTCTTCCGGATGTACGCTCTGGAACGATTCAGTGCCCACCAGGGCCTTGTAGTTCTCGATCAATCCAGCGTACGCCGGATTGAGGTACACCAGCCGCCCCTCTGGGCTCAGCAGGGCGATCATGTCATATGCGTTCTCGGCGATCAGGCGGAAGCGCTCTTCGCTTTCCCGCAGATCTTTGGTGATTTGGTCGGCGATCTTTACTGCCCGGGTTCGGGAGGAAGATAGAGAATAGAGAATCCCAAACAGAAGGAAGCTCGAGAGCAGTCCGCCTGCCAACACGATAGACGGGAACAACCTATTGACCTGATCGACAAACACCTTCTCTGGGGCGCTGAAGTGTATCTCCCATTTCCGCCCGCCGACTTCGATTGGAAGGTTCTGACTGAGACCATAGCCGAGGCCATCCTCCTGGGACTGTGTGTTCGAGTTCCGTATCAGCTGATTGCTGTCGAATAGCAATCTTTCGTTGTCGAGGCTCAGACCGCGCCGATCCGAAGCAGGTCCGGTATCGTAGAGTCGAAATCGCAAGAATTGCAGCGTTTGTTCATCGAGCGCGCCCCTCATCAGATTCTCAACGTTGAACCCCGCGCCAACCGAACCCACGTATGCGGCACGCCGATCTTCTTTGGTGACTAGGGGAACTCCCTGCCGGTAAACAGGTAATCGCATCGAAAGTCCAACAAATGCCTTCTCGCGCATCACTCGAATAAGCCGTCCGGATGCCGTCAGGCGCCCCGAATCTCGAGCGGATTGTAGAGCTTCCAATGCGGCAGCGTGATTACTAGCTGCAGCGTTGGCGGAAGAAATGTCGAGACCCAAGGCAAACTTATTGGCGGCCATGGGCTCAAGGTATACCAACACGTGATACTCGGATCGGTCGCCAGGGGGCTTGATTGTGAATTCGGGGTAGCCTCCAGGTTCGATGCTGGTGTCGCGACGCACCTCGTCCTCGAATCGCTTCTTGTCCTCAGCCCGAATTGGAATCGCGAAATTCACCACCTCAAAACCGGGAAATCGATTCTTTAGATCCAGGGATTCGACATACCTGTGAAATTGCGCTCGGCTAACCGTTCTTTGAGTGCCGAACAGCGCCCGCACACCGTGCAGAACACCCGCGTACGACTGAATGCGTGCCTCAATCACCCGCCTTGCTTCCGCAGCTTGGTGGTCGAATCGCTCCCTTGCGGCGCCTTCGATATTGCCCCGAATTACCGCATACAGGATCAGCGAGAATAGGCTGCCGGTCACCAATACCAACCCTGGCAAGACGACGCCTAGCCGCACACGAGAGGCAACGGAGTCAGAGGCCTCGGTCATGATCCGTGCAATGAGCTCATCTGCTGGTCAAGGCAGTCAAGTGTACTGCAAGAGCATCAAACGGAATCAATGGCTCTGCGGAATACGTCCGCGAAGACTTCCCGAAATATCCATTTCGATTACGTACGACAGAAGACAGAAAGACCGGATCGCTCCGGTCTTTCTTGAATGATGCCGCTACCACCACCGGTTGCAGCTCAGATGCTGGCTGCCTTCGCCAGCTTCGGCCTTACCGAGAGACTAAGCTTGTTCACGGCAGGCCGGGCTGCAGCGCGCCAAGCAGCCCCTTCGGGTTCGCCGGCTGCCGCACACCAGGATGGGTCATCGGCTCTGGCGGCGGCAGCGCACCATGCCGCGCCTTCGGGCTGAGCCGCCGCCGCGCACCAAGCTGCGTCCTGAGCCTTAACGGCGGCTGCACACCAAGCGACTCCTTCAGGCTGAGCCGCTGCCGCGCACCATGCCGCATCCTTAGCGTTGATCGCGGCGGCGCACCACGCTTCGTCACCGTGCTTTGGCTCGCCGAACTCCCGTTCATACAATCGCTTCATGTTTTCGGAGGCTACTTTGAGATTCGCCCTATCTTCGGCGCCACGCATTCCAAAATACGGGAAATGGTGTAAAAAATATCCGAATACATTCTGGCAGTCGTCTGCGTACTTGAGCGTGTCCAAGATATGCCCATGCCAGAACTTGTCCACATCCTTGCTCGGCGCAATGGTCTCCTCAGGATGGGTTACTAAGAGAGCAAGAAACCGCTTGTACAACAGCTCTACACGGTCGACGTATTCACGAGACCAGCCCTGCCCCTCCTCTGCGTCCATGAGTTTCAGCTTGATGGGATCCAAATCTAGGGCTTGAATTCCAGCTACTACCTGCTCACCGGACCGGTTCATCAACTTTGTGTGCATGGTTCTTACTCCTCTGTCATTCGTTGGTAATCAATATGGAAACCGGCTTGAAAGAAGGTCGCTCTTCGAGCTGTTTCCGCGAGTCGTTTCGATCAAGAGAGTGATCGGGAATCAGGATTCGAAAAGCATTTCACCTCCCCCTGTCGAGGCGGTTCGAAAAGCTGCACTGAGGTATCGGGTGCGGGCGCTCATGCTCAAGAGCAGCACTGCCCATCGGTCTCGACTTCCCAACAGGCCATAGCCCACAGACTGCGGCGGGCGTGACTACGAACTTCATCCGACGATCTGTAACGGAACGTTCCCCAGCGCTCATTTGTCGGCGCGGTCGTCTGCCAAAGGCCCTTCGCACTAAGGGAATCTAATCAGGAGCAGCGGAAAGATGCTGTCAGGCAAGACCGACAACCGATGTAGGGCTTTCCCTTACAGGGCCACGCAGAGTAAGCCGGCAGCCTTGCATGCGCCGCCGGCCCGGCTTGGCGCCGGGCAGGCATCGCCGCCCCTGCCGGCGGCGATAGCGCGACGGAGGTGTTACGAGCCGGCCACGATCACCAGCTCGTTCCGGACTGACGTGACGCCCGGGACATCGGCCGCCACCCGGGCGGCCTGTTCGCGATGCGCCCGCGAGTCCGCCGTTCCGTACAAGGTGACGACCCCGCTCGAGGAACCCGCGTCTATCGCGAGCAGCTTCAGCCGCGGGTCGGATCCCAGCGCGGACTTCACCCTGGCTGCCAAGGCCTTGTCCTCGTCGACCTTCGCTGCTTGCGCAGGCTTGGCCGCGGCGACCGGCCTTATCGGTTCGGTCTTTTCTTCCGTCGGCCTGGGCGCCAGCTGCACCTGGGATACCGGCCCGGTTTCCTTCTCGCTCTTCCACAGCGATGCGATCTGGTCGCACGCGACCAATCCGATTGCCAGTACACTTGCGCCCAAGGCGGGATAAACGCGATGTGCCTTCCTGCCAGATTTCATGATCTTCTCCATTTCCGGACAATACTGCCCTAGGACACGTCGCGATTCCGGTAGTTGCATCCCGCCATGCAAATTCCCGAGTGCTGTCGCTCCGCGGCGACGGGTCTCGCGCAGAAACTCTGCATGCGCGCCGATCGCGTTGATTCACGCATCCCATTGGTTCGCCCATGACCCGTCCCTTGACGCTCGAACCCAGACTCGCCGCAATCCACGCGGCGGAAACCCCGCGTTTTTCCAACGCCGAAATGGCGCGCCGCCGCGCCGCGCTGCTCGCGGTCATGCAAACCGCGGAAGTCGACCACCTGCTCGTGTGCGGCGAGCAGCGCGCCGGTTCCGGAGTCGCCTGGCTCACCGCCTGGCCTGCGACCGTGGAGGCCTATGCAATCGTGGCAGCCGACGAGCCGCAGGTCATGTATGTGGAGTGGTACAACCACTGGCCTCAGGCAAAGCAGCTCGCCCACGACACCGAGGTGCACTGGGGCGAGCACCAGGGCATCGAAAAGGTCATCCGCGATCTAAAGTCCAGGGGTGCGAAACGCGTCGGAATGATGGGAACGCTCGGCTACGCAAAGTGCAGGAAGCTCGAGGCGACGTTCGGTTCTCTGGTCGACCTGAACCGCGAGTACGTGCGGCTGCGGCTACTGAAGTCACCCGAGGAGATAGACTGGATGCGCATCGGCGCGGCGCTTACCGACCTTGCCATCGAAGGCTTGCGGCGCGAAGCGCGACCGGGCATGACCGAACGCGAACTGGGCGCGATCTGCGAGGCCGCCTACCATCCTCACGGCGGCGTGACCTACATCCACTACTTCCTCGCCACGCCGATGGCGAATCCTGAATACTGCGTGCCGCGCCAGTTCGCCTCCGGCCGCAGGATCCAGCCGGGCGACGTGGTCGCCACCGAGATCACCGCCCAGTTCTGCGAGTACCCGGGCCAGATTCTCAGGACTTTCACGGTGGCCGCGGAACCGACGCCGCTCTTCCGGCGCCTTCACGAAACGGCAGAGGCCGCGTACGACGCCGTCACCCGGGTCGTCCGTCACGGCACGACTATGCAGGAGATTCTCGACGCGGCCGGGGTGATCGAGCAAGCCGGCTTCTCAGTCTACGACGACCTGATGCACGGATTCGGGGGAGGTTATTTCCCACCGGTGCTCGGATCGAAAAGCCGCCCTGCCGGTCCCCTTCCGGACATGAAGCTCGAAGCAGGCATGACCTGCGTGGTGCAGCCCAACGTCATCACCAAGGACCAGAAAGCCGGAGTGCAGGTCGGCGAGCTGGTGCTGGTGACAAAGACGGGATTCGAGAGGTTGCACGGCGCCGGGCGCGGCCTTTTCCGCATCGGCTGATGCGGGATCGCCCGCGTCGCCTCCCCTTCGGCGACATTATGGCCGCGGGCCGCAACGCCCACCGCCGCGGGCGCATGCGCGTGGCTACGCGGGACGCAATCCGTGCTGCGTCAGCGTGTAGGCACGGTCGGCCGTTGCCGCCGCTGTCGGGGAGTGCGTGACCAGGATGCCCGCCGTTCCCCCCGCCTTGACGCAATCGCGAAGGAGCGAAAGGACCTCGCGCGCGCTTTCCGGATCGAGGTTGCCCGTCGGTTCATCGGCGAAAACCAGGCGCGGCCCATGCACGAGCGCCCGCGCGACCGCAACGCGCTGCATTTCTCCACCCGATAACTCACGCGGCAGGCTTTCGCCGCGGTCCTGAAGCCTCACGGCCTGCAGCAGCGCCGCCACGCGCGCTTTCGCGGCGTCCCTCGGCGTCCGGTTCAATGCCAGCGGCAGCGCCACGTTTTGCGCCACGCTGAGGTACGGCAGCAGGTGGTACGCCTGAAACACGAAACCCATGTGCCTGCGGCGCAGCAGCGTCAGCGCTTCGTCCCCGAGCGCGCACAGGTCGGCGCCGTCGAGAACCACTTGGCCCGAATCGGCACGCTCGAGCCCGGCGAGCAGGTTTAGCAGCGTCGACTTGCCGATTCCGGATTCGCCCATGATAGCGACGTACTCACCGGCGGCAAGGTCGAAGCTGATGTCGTTCAGCACCGCCTTGGCGCGTGGGCCGGAAAAAGCCTTGCTCAGGTTGCGTACTGCAAGCACGGGTACGTTCATCTGCGCGCAGAGGTCGCCACGCTGGTGCCCGTCATGCATGCCCCGATTGCTGCGCCACACCGAGGTAGGCCTCCTGGACGGCCCGACTGGAGCGGATATTGTCGGGTGTGCCGGACTCGAGTACCTCGCCATTCACCATGACAGTGAGGATGTCGGCGACAGCGAACACCGCGTCCATGTCGTGCTCGACCAGCAGTATCGCGTGCTTTGAAACCAGTTCCTTCAATAGCGCAACGATTCGGGCAGACTCCTCCGCTCCCATTCCCGCGAGAGGCTCATCGAGCAGGAGCACGGCGGGACGCGTCGCCAGCGCCATCGCGATCTCCACCTGCCGCTGCTCGCCGTGCGACAACGCCTCGACCGCGATTCCGGCTCTGTCCTGGAGTCCCACCGCCGCCAGCGCCCGCTCGGCGGCTGCATTCACTTCCCGAAGCGTCGGCGCCGGACGGAAAAACCGCATCGAGCTCTTGAGCCTGGACTGAGCCGCGATCCTGCAGTTCTCCAAGGCCGTGAACGGAAGAAACACGTTGGTCCGCTGGTAGCTGCGCCCCACGCCGAGCCTGGACAAACGCTGCGGCGGAAATCCGGTCACGTCCCGCTCGCCGAGGACCACGCGACCGGAGCTCGGGCGCAGGTCTCCGGAGAGCAGGTTGATCAGGGTGGTCTTGCCCGCCCCGTTCGGGCCGATGACCGCGTGCACCTCGCCGGTTCGGCATTCCAGCGAGACGTCGCGCACCGCGACGAGGCCGCCGAAGCGCCGCGTCAGGCCTTGCGTGCGCAACACCGCGCTGCTCACGCGCTCACCCTGCCTGCAACGGAGTGAGGTTACACACCTTCAATCACGCTTGTGACCTCGGCCGCGCAGCACCTGCGCCAGCCCGGCCAGCCCGTGGGGCAGCAGCAGTGTCGCGAGCACGACAAAGCCGCCCATGAACAGCTGCCAGTGCTTGCCGAGATTCACGCCCCCGCTTTCCGGCAGGCCCTGCAACCCGAGTTCGAGCAGCATCCAGATCGCCGCCCCAAGCGCCGGCCCGACGAGCGTCCCCATGCCACCGAGGATCACCATCATCATCAGCGCCGCCGACAGATGCCAGCCGAGCATTTCCGGATTCACGACCCCGTACTGCACCGCCGACAGGTATCCGGCGACCCCGGCGACCGCCCCCGCGATGACGAAGCACGCGAGCTTGTAGCTGAACGTCGGGTAGCCGAGCGACAGCATGCGGTGCTCGTTCACCCGAATGCCCGCGAGCACCCGGCCGAAGGGCGAGTTCAGGATCGTGCGCAGCAGCCAATAGGTGAGCGCCAGGAAAGCGAGGGCGAGGTAGTAGACATGCACGAAGTTTTCCAGATTGAAGACCTGCCACCCGCCGATCCTCGCCACCGGCCTCACGTCGATGTAGATGCCGTCGCTGCCACCAGCGATCTTGGTGTCGAAAAAGAGGAAAAACAGCATCTGCGCGAACGCCAGCGTCACCATGATGAAATAGATGCCGCGGGTGCGCACCACGAAGAAGCCGATCACCAGCGCCAGCGCGGCGCTGGCGGCGACTGCCAACGGCAGCGACGTCCAGAAGCTCGCCGCCTGATACTGGGGCGTGAGCAGCGCCAGCGCGTACCCGGCGGCGCCGTAGAACGCCGCGTGCCCGAAGGAAACGAGCCCGGTGTAGCCGAGCAGCAGATCCAGACTCATCGCCAGGATCGCCATGATCATGATCTTGGTGAAGATCTGCACGGTGAATTTCTCGCCGAAAAGCGGCAGCAGCGCCAGAGCGGCGAGCGTTGCAAGGACGGCGGCAACGGTTATCCGCGTCGCGCTCATGGCCGCCGTCCGAAGACGCCTTCGGGCCGCCACAGCAGCACGATCGCCATCAGCAGGTAGACCGTCATGCTGGAAAGCTCCGGAAGCAGCTTCACGCCGGCGACCTCCAGGTGCAGCACTTTGCCGAAGGTATCCACCAGCCCGATCAGGAGCGAGGCGAGCATCGCGCCTTTTACCGATCCCATGCCGCCGATAACGATGACGACGAAGCACACGATCAGCACCTGGTTGCCCATTCCGGGAAAAACGGCAGACACCGGGGAGGCGATCATCCCGGCCAGAGCCGCCAGGGTGATGCCCGCGGCGAACACCAGCCGGTAGACGAGCCGCACGTCGATGCCCAGCGATTGCACCATTTCGCGGTTGGCCGAGCCGGCGCGGATGATCATTCCCAGTCGCGTCTTCTGGATGACCCACACCATCAGCCCGGCGACGACCAGGCACACCGCGGAGATCCACAGACGATACACCGGGTAGCTTTGCGTCTCGGTGAGCGGGATGGAGGCCGACAGGACCTCCGGTATCGGCACGCCGCGCACGTCATCCCCCCAGAGCAGGCTGCGCAGCTCCTCGAAAATAAGGATGAGGCCGTAGGTCAGCAGCACCTGGTACAGGTGGTCGCGATCGTAGAGTTTCCGGATGAGCAGGACCTCCAGCAGCAGGCCGAGGACGAGGGTGATCGCGATCCCCGCCGGGAGCGCGATCCAGAAGCTCCCGAGCCCTCCGACGAGCGACCAGGCGAGATACGCCCCGATCATGTAGAAGCTGCCGTGCGCGACGTTGATGATTCCCATGATGCCGAACACCAGCGTCAGTCCGCTCGACACGAGGAAGAGCAGCAGTCCGTACTGCACCCCGTTCAGCAGCTGGATGAGGAAAGTATGGAAATCCATGCGCGCCGACCGCCGCTATGCTGCACCCATGCTCGCGCGGCCGGCAGCGTGGCTCGCCGGTTGCGCCAGCTCGGGCCAAACCGCCCCCTACCGGCTCAGCCGATCTTGCAGGCCGCCATCGCCGCCGGGTCGTCGTCGAGCGCCTTGACCGCCACGCCCGAAACCTTGTTGTCGGTCCCGCTCACCTTGCGCAGATAGATGTCCTGGACCGGGTTGTGCGCCCGGGACAGGCGCCACTTGCCGCGCGGACTGTCCACGGTGGTCTTTTCCATGGCGGCAATGAGTTCCTTCTTCCTCGAAGCGTCGCCGTTGACCGCCTTGAGCCCGGCGGCGAGCAGCAGGCCGCTGTCGTAGCCCTGAACGGCGTATACGTCGGGCTGCAACTTGTAGGTCTTGGCGTAGGCGAGCCGGAATTCATTGTCGCGCTTGGTGTTCAGATTGTCGGCGTAGTGAAGCGCCGTCTCTACGCCCTGCGCGGAGCTGCCCACCGCCTCCAGCACCCCGTCGGTGAGAAAACCCGTGCCGGTGAGCGGGATCTTGTCCTTCAGGCCCGCCTGCGCGTAGTCCCTCAAGAATTTCGCCGCGCCGCCGCCGGCAAAAAAAGCGAACACGGCGTCGGGCTTGGCCGCCGCAATCTCGGTCAGCAGGGGCTGAAACTCCACGTTCGGGAACGGCAGCCAGATCTCCTTCGCGATCTTGCCGGCGCCCTTGCCAAACCCGTCCTTGAAGCCCTTCACCATCTCTTCACCGGCGGCGTAGCGCCAGGTGATCGTCACGACGCTCTTGACGTTCTTGCGCTGCGCGAGCGCCACGCCCATCCCGTAGCCGTTCTGCCAGTTGGAGAACGAAGTGCGGAAGATGTTAGGCGCGCACAGGGCCCCGGTCGCGACGCCAACGCCGGCGTTGGGGATGATGTGCAGGGTGCCGGATTCCCGTGTCACGCGGATCATGGCCGCGGCGACCCCCGAATGCACCGTGCCGAGCACCACGTCGACCTTGTCGCGGTTCACCAGGCGATTGACGTTATCGGTCGCCTTGGCCGGCTCGGATTCGTCGTCCACTTTGAAAAACTCGACTTCCCGCCCGCCGAACTTTCCGCCGGCCTCCTGGAGCGCGAGGCGGAACCCGTTCTCGATGGCGACGCCGAGCGGCGCGAACGTACCGGTGTAGGGCAGCATCAGCCCGATCTTGATTTTCGCACCCTGCGCGAACGCCAGTGCGGGAACAACCAACTCCGCTCCCGCGACTGCGGCGCCGGCCGCGGCCCCCTTGAGAAACCTGCGACGCTTGATCATCGTTCCCTCCTTGTTTAGAGCGTTGCGTTCATTCTACGGAAATAAGCTCCCATCAGCGAGCCCGCAGAATCCGAGTTCAGCCCTCACTGCGCCTCTCCGACAGGATCGCTCATCCTACAAGGACAGGCCCCTGATAGGACAGCGACGTTTCGATCGCCAGCCCCACAGAGAGCACGCGCTCGTCCTCGCCGGAAAACCCCACGACCATGAACCCGACCGGAGCCTCGCGGGCAGGCTGGATCGGCAGGGTGATGTAGTCGGCCGCAAGGACGGACTTATTTATCACTAGACTCGCTCCGATCGCCCCCGCTCGGGCGTGCGCAGGGGCGCGGAACTAAGCATAAGACCGATTGCGCACCGCACAGGACAGCTTCGAGCACCGGATTGCCGCGCCCCGGCGAGCCATCCCGGCTTCGGCAGTGAATTGATTCTGGTATCCGTAGGCAGCTGAGGGATGTGGGCGAGCTGGCATGCACAGCGTGGTACGCCGTGCATGTCCGCTTATCTCCCAATGCGACAACCGCGACGCAGCACGGCTGCGCGCCGTGCCGCGTCGCGTTTCCTCAGTCAGCGCACACGTAGCTCGAAGCGACGTTAATGTCGCCGCTGACCCACTCTGCCTTCTTGGGATAGAGACAGATAGGTCTCGACTTGGCCACCGGGAATGTCGGCGTGACGGCGGATGAAATGTCGATCCGCGTCGGAGCGATACCCTTTTCCACCCAATTGGTAAGCACGTCGTAAAGCTGCTGCGTACCGGCTGCCGCGGTACCTGGCAGCGGGGGATTGGCGGTCGGATTGGTCGTCCCGTTGCCCAAGCCGTGCGTCATTCCGGGCACCAGGAAGAAGCGATAGAACTTCTGGACCGCTCTCAAGCCGCCCATCTCCCTCACCACCCGGTGGTAGTAGTTGATCGATCCCTGGGGCATGATCAGGATATCAGCCAGGCCATGGTAGAGCAGCATCTTCCCACCCGCGTCCCTGAACCGCCTGAGGTCGGGATTGTCGGTGTTGATGTCGGCAAAGCTCGGCTGCAACAACACCCCCTCATCATAGGCGGCGGCCAACTGGGCGTAAGACAGGTTCATCCAGCCATTGGCGCCGTTGCCCGTTGGATTGATGAACGAGGGCGTCGCCAGGGTCGGATTCTGCATTTCCAGCGCTACCATGTCGGTCGAGATAGGGAATGGACCGAAAGGGAACGGAGCGAAAGAACTACCCGCCAGAAGCCCCGCGTTCGTACCCCGGGTGAGCCCGTACCAGAGCTGATGGCCGTTGATAGTCAGCGACCAGCTATTGTCCACATCCGGCGAGGGAGCAGTGCCGTTTCTGGTCTGCCCATACCAGATCTTGTTCATGGCCTCGGCTTGCACCGACGTCACGCAGTTCGCGGTCGTATTGTTTCCCCCGCTCGCCGTGCACAGCACGTTCGCGTCGTGCGCCGGGCCGTAGCGGCACTCCGACGGGTCCGGGATGTAGCCGAGATGCTGGCCATTCACCAGGTCGCAGGCATTGATTGCGGCGTTGCCGAGCAGCGTGAGCTGGCCCGAGGTGAGCGGAACGCCACCCAGGTCGCGCTGGTACACGATCTGCGGATACAGCTCGTTGGTGATGAATCGCGTCCAGTTGATGGCCGGCGCCCCCGCGAGGATCCCGTCGAAGTCGGTCGGATGCTCCTGCGCTTCCTTGTGACCCTGCCGGCCACCGGTTGAGAAGCCGTCCCAATAGGCGTATTTCGCATGCCTGCCGTAATAGGCTTTGGTGAGCGCCTTCGTCTTCACGGCCATCTCATGGATGCCGCGCTGCGCGAAGTCGTTCCACAACACCCTGTTGATCGTGCCATCCGGATTCATGGCGAACGATCCGCCGTTCGCGGCGTTGGTGTGGCCCGTGTCCGCGGATGCCGAGACAGCACCTTCGAGCGTCGCGGCGATCATAGGAGTGGATGTCGGGCCGCCCGCGCCTCCGGCCCCGGCCAGCAGCGTCACTGACGATTGCACGCCACCCGCCCAGCCGCCGCCGCCGATTACGTGAATGCGATGGTTCCAGTTCGCCGGCGAGGGTAACCACACCTCGATGCCGATACCTGCAGAGGTCGACGGTGCGCCCGCCGGACCCGGATTTCCCGGTCCCACCAGCAGCTTCACGACGCATACATCGTTTGCCGCCGTCGGCGGCGGAGGCGTTGCCGGCGTGCCTGAAAGCGCGAGTGCGTCCCCCTTCTTGAAAGCCTTGACAAGCAGCACGGTGGTGAGCGAGTCGGGCTGGAACTCGGTCTTCATCGTGTCGTCACATACCAGCAGCTTATGCTTATGTTTGTGGCTGTCTTTGTCCCCGTCTCTGTCCCCATCGCTCTGCGCCTTACCGTCGTCGTACTTCATGTCATCAGCAAGGGCGTGAACCGGAACACAGGCAAAGGCGGCCGCCGCGAGCATTGCCAGAATCTTCTTCGCTGTGGTGCTCCGCTCAGATAAAAGACTCAACTGCTTGATCCCAGCATCCATACACTTCTCCTTTTCGTTGTATTGCCGCTGCATGATGTGGCCTCCGACGGCTCCATGTTTGTTATGCGTCCGTGCGGCCGAGAACTTCCTGCCGTCGTGTCCCCAGCGTATGATAAGCAGGGAACGCATAGGTAGATGGCGTCGCGGCAAAGATTGGCGATAAGTGAAATCCACGCATGTCGATTTCGGTTATGGCCAGCGGAGACGGGAGGTCGCCAATATGGATCGCCAGCCCCCAGAACCTTCGGCTTTCAGTCATTTTCTCACGACAAACTATCCGGCAGAACCCGATTACGTCGTGCACGGCCCGGGTGGCAACGTCATCGCTGCCAAGTGGCATCGCCCGGCCTCGCGCAACGCGATGCAAGTGGTATTGGCGCAAAACACGCTGATGTATCACGTCGGGGGGTCGACTTCGGTCGCAAAAACCGTGGACGGTCGTTGCATCGGCACGCGCTCGCAACACCGATCGGTGACCTTCAGTCCGAGAGACGAGCCCAGTGAATGGGTCCGAGGCGGCGTCTGCGAGGTGATGCACGTCTACATCGCGCCGTCACTCATACAACGATACGCCGACGAGAATCTCGCCTGCTCGGCCCCGCCGGAGATCGATCCCATATTCGCCGTCCGCGATCCCTGGCTGCAGAGCTATTTCATGATGCTGCAGAGCGAATTCGAAACATTTGGTGGAAGCAGCAAGGACCCCGAGGCGCTGCTCCTGACGCAGTCGACGGAGCTGTTGATACGACATCTGGTCTGCTGGCATTCGAACGTGTCGCAGAATGGCCGAAGACGGGTGGTGACGGCGGCCGCGCCACATCCCCTGGCGCCGCGGCACCTGGCGCGAGTCCTCGCCTACATCGACGCCGACATCGGCCGCGACATCGCGCTTGCCGATCTCGCGCAGCTTGTCGGCGTTTCCAGAGATCATTTCATTCGAAGCTTTCGCGCCGCTACTCAGCGAACGCCTTATGCTTATCTGGTCGAGCGCCGCCTCGCCCATGCCGTCGACGCGCTGAGGCACAGCACGATGTCAGTCGAGCGAATCGCGCGCGATGCGGGCTTCAAGAGCGCACCCGGATTCTCCAACGCATTCAAAAAACACTATGGAATGTCCCCAAGCATGTTCAGAGCCCGGTCACACTGACGGCGCTCGATTTAGCTATGTCCTTTGCCCGAGGGGGCGTTGCGTTGTAGTCGCGGGGGATCTTGACGCTCGGCAGGCTGACCGAAATGGTCGGCGATGCTTCAGGACGGCACGGCGGCCCTTCCCTGTTCGCGCTGACCGGCATTGTTCGCTTCCGGGCGCCGAGCGTCAAGAAGCTCCGAAACTCGCTTGCCCCGGTGCTCTCTCCAGACGACGAAACAGGAGTGCACAAACGATCGCCAGACCGGGTAGCTGAAACTTGCGACGCTTGATCATCGTTCCCTCCTTCCTATCAGCGAGCCCGCAGAATCCGAGTTCAGCCCTCACTACGCCTCTCCGACAGGATCGCTCATCCTACAAGGACAGGCCCCTGATAGGACAGCGACGTTTCGATCGCCAGCCCCACAGAGAGCACGCGCTCGTCCTCGCCGGAAAACCCCACGACCATGAGCCCGACCGGAGCCTCGCGGGCGGGCTGGATCGGCAGGGTGAGCGCGCAGCCGTCCAGGAAGTTGATCAGGCTGGTATTGCGTAGCATGTTGCCATTCGCGAGGCGAAACGTGTCCGCGTCCTTGTCCAGTTGCGCGATGGGCGGCGCGATGCGCGGCACGGTGGGCATGAGGAGCGCGTCGACCGCGTAGTTCTCCCTGGAAAAGCTGTGCGCGAGGCGCGCCCGGGTCGCCAGCAACTCGATGTAGTCGGCCGCAAGGACGGACTTCCCCTTCAGGATCCGTTCGAACACCCTCGGGTCGAACTCCCGCTCTCGCGCGAGGCGGTCGCGGTGAACCGTGTAGGCTTCCGGCGGCAAGATCCCCCCGAGGCGGTTGGCCTTCGCCGCCTCGTCGAATTCCGGCACCCGGATCTCCACGATCTTTGCGCCGCTTCGCGAGAGGCGCTGCATCGCGGACTGGAAGGCCTCGGCGACCTCGGTGTCGAGATCCTCGAGCACGTAATTCTTCGGGACACCCAGCCGCAGGCCGGGAAGCGCAGCCGCCTGAAGCGGGCGCGGCAGTTCGCCGGCGAGGACCTGGAATACGGTTGCGCAGCAACCGACCGTGGGCCCGAGAGGCCCGACCGAATCCAGCGTGGTCGACAGCGGAAACACCCCTTCGAGCGGAACGCGCGTTCGAGTCGGTTTGAATCCCGCGATCCCGCACAGAGCTGCCGGGATGCGCACCGAGCCGCCGGTATCGGTGCCGAGCGCGAGCGCCGCCATCCCGTCGGTGACCGACACCGCGGCCCCGGAGGACGACCCGCCCGGAATTCTGCGAGTCTTCCGATCGTACGCATTCGCCGGCGTGCCGTAGTGCGGATTGATGCCGATTCCGGAAAAGGCGAACTCGGTCATGTTGCTGCGTCCGATGATGATGGCGCCCGCGGCGCGCAGCCGCGCGACTGCCGCCGCGTCCGCGCTCGCCGGCGGCGCCTCGCGCAGGATCTTCGATCCGGCCGTGGTCACGTCGCCGGAGATATCGAAAAGATCCTTGATCGAAACCGGCAATCCGGCGAGCGGAGAAGGCACGATGCTTTCTCTTCGCAGCCGGTCCGACGTATCGGCTGCAAGTCGCGCGTCCTGCGCGTGCACCTTGGTGAAGACGCGCACGCCCTCGCCGCCCGCGTCGGCGATCCGCGCGAGCGCCGCCTCGACGAGCTTGCGGCTGGTGGTTTTCCCCTCGGAAAGATCGCGCGCCAGTGCCGCGACCGGGCGGACAATCGCTTCAGCCACGTCGATGCGCGCTAGGGCTTGGCGCTCTCATCGTAATAGTGCAACTCGAGCAGGAGACACCCCTTCTCCGACCTGAACGGGCCATGCGGCGTGCCCGGCGGGCGGCACGCGTAGGTGTTCGGACCGAACTTCGTGCCGCCTTTCCCGTTCTTGTCGCTGCCGACGATCAGGTCGCCGGAGACGAGGTAGACCTCCTCCCAGTATTCGTGTACGAACGGCTCGGTCGTGTACACGCCCGGTGCGAAACGCAGGTGCCGAGTGCGGAAGCCGCGCCGGTTCTTCTCGTCGAGGAAACCCGACAGGATCTGCTGTTCGATCCCGTCCGGATAGTCGGGAAGCGTCTCCCATCCAGCGTCCAGGTCAATCCGGTGGAACTCCTTGTGTTCCTTGTGAATCGTCATGTCTCTCTCTCAATCTGCGATCGCAAGACAACGGGTCCAATAGCCATGCGTCAGGCTGCGATTCTTCAGCGCGTCGTGCAATTCAATTTCGAACCGCTCGCCCCCGCCGATTTCGCCGTGAACCGCGAGCGTGCCGCAGAACATTGCGCTCCCGACCGGGAGATCCCCGCCCGACTGCGCGAGACGCGCAAGCAGATCGCGCGGTGCCAGCATCCTGCTCACCGGGCCCTCCTGGTACAGGACGCGTTTGCCCTTGCGCGTCACATGGGAGCGCAGCACCAGAGCGTCCCAGCGATCTTCCACGTCGTCCAGTCGCCACAACGCCCGCCCCACGGGCTTGGGGCACATCTGCTTGGACACGGTGACGCCGTACGCTTCCACCTTCCGGTCGGTATGATCTGATCCCACGCCCACGTAAAGGCCGTCGGGTGCGGAGATGAGCACGAACTCGACTTCACCGCTGGAATCCCCGCCCACGACCTCCAGATCCGTTTCCGTGGTGAGCAGGTTGGCCCCCAACCGATAGAAGCACGGCACGCTTCGCGGGCGCTTTACCCCGATCGCTGCGAGCTCCGCGATATGCTGTTCCACCGAGGCCGGATCGCGTCCGGTCCATCCGGCGATGATAAGGGAGGAGATGCCGATATTTCGGGCCGCGTCTGCGACGGTGAATTCCATTTCCTGCCTTCCTGAATCGTTCAGGTTTCGCTTGCACGGCAACTCTAACCGAGGGCCGAGCAATGTCAACTGCGCATCGCGTTCGAACCCTGCACCGTCTGAGCGTCAGTCCCGCGCCTTGCCACCCAGTTCCGCGGCCAGGAAGTCCACGAAGGCTTTGCGGGTGACTGAGGCGAAGCGCCCGGGCGGAAAGACCGCATACAGTCCGGAAGGTTCGGGCCGGCGGTCCTCCAGTATCACGCGCAGCCGTCGGCGCTTCAGGTAGGGCTCGAACATGAGATCGGGGCCGACGACGATGCCCTGGCCCGCCAGCAGCGCGTGGGTGAGCAGCACCGCGCTGTTCGTACCCAGATTTCCGGAGAGCAGTACCGGTTTGCCTCGCGTGCCTTCGCTGCCAAACGGCCAGCGTGCACGCGACTGGAACTCCGAGTAGCTCAGACAGTTGTGGTTTCTGAGTTCTTTGGGTGTGCGAGGGCAGCCGTGGCGCTTCAGGTAGGCGGGCGAAGCCACCGCCTGGAAGCGCACGTCGCGCAGTTTGCGGCACATGAGGCTGGAGTCGTTGAGGTTGCCGATTCTGAGTGCGAGGTCAAAGCCCTCTTCGATGGGGTCCACCTGCAGGCTGGTGACGCGCACATCGAGCTGCACGTCGGGATACTTTTCCTGGAAACGCGAGATGAGCCGCCCTACCGGTGAGACCACCAGGGTCTGCGGCAGGGTGACGCGCAGCAGGCCCCGCGCCCGTTCCGGCGCCGAAGTCGCGAACGCGGCTGCGCGCTCCGCTACGTGCTCCAGGTCCTTGCAATGCACATGGAAGCGCTCGCCCGCCTCGGTGAGGGACAAGCTGTGGGTGGAGCGGTAGAGCAGCTGCTGGCCGAGCTCGCTCTCAAGTGCCGAGACGTGCCGGCTCACCACCGACTTGGACAGTTGCAGGCGAGCCGCCGCCTTGGTGAAGCTGCCGGTCTTGACGACCTCGGCAAAGCTCGACATGAGTTCGAGCAGGTTCATGGGGACAGATCCGGTAATGAAGATTTTGCAACAACGAGTTCCTTTGACGCAGGATACCAAGTTTTCACGCAACGCTCATAATGTCCCCGACTGACACAGGAGGGTGGCATGACCAAGCAGCGCATCAGCTATGTTCCCCTGGACAAGATGAGCCCGGAAATGCAGAACGAGATGGAGCGCTGCGCGCGCGAAGGCACCCCGCGTCCGGAAAGCAGTGCCGTTCGCGCCCACGTGCCGGACTGTTTCTGGTTCTTCGCCGACTCTTGGAACAAGGTCTTCCGGAACGGCGTGCTCGACCATGCCATCAAGGAGTTGTGCCGCGTCTATGTATCGCGCTCGGTAGTCTGCGAGTTCTGCGGCAACCAGCGCTCGATCAAGGGCGCGAACCAGGGCCTGAAGGAAACCCATTACGACGACTTGGTGAACTTCGAAAAGTCGCTCAAGTACGATGCCCGCCAGAAAGCCGCGCTCGCCTATGCCGAGGCCATCGTCTGGCGCACCGAGACTGACGACGCGTTCTGGGAGAGGATGGCCAGGCATTTCAGCGAACCCGAACTGGTCGAACTGGGCTGCGCGGTTGGCCTCACCTTCGGCCAGCAAAGCTGGCTGCGCCTCTTGAACATCGACCACCACCAGGTGATGGCCGGGCACTCGGGTTCCATGGCCCCGGGCTTCGAGACCCCCGAGGCGCTCACGAAGGCCAAATCCGCGCCGGACTACTGGGCGAAAAAACAATCGGCATCGAGGAAGAACGCTGCCTGATCTGTCGTTCCACGACAAGGAGGATGCCATGCCGAAATTCGTCATCTCGCCGCACTTCCGGCTGCAGGAATGGGTGGCCGAGGAAAAGGGATACTTCAAGGCGGAAGGCCTCGACTACGAGTTCCGCGACAACTACGGGCCCGGCGACGTAGCGAAAAAGCACGCTACACCGAACAAGATCGGCGCCTTCCAGAGCATCGAGCAGGGCCGCGCATGCGACGTGAGCGGCGCCTGCCACTGGACGGTCAACGTGGCCGCATCGACCGGGCACGGCAAGCTCTACGCCGACGCCTACTCGGTGGCGCCCTGCGGCGTCTTCGTGCCGCCGGAATCGGATATCCGGCACCCCGGCGATCTGAAAGGCGTGCCGATCTCGGTCGGCTACCAGTCGGGCAGCCACTATTCGACCATCCAGGGCCTGGAGCAGTATCTGTCGCTCGACGACATCAAGCTATCCTTTGCCGACGGCCTCTTGTTCAGCCGCCTGGAGAAGCTCGTCGACCGCACGGTGCCGGCGGCGTCACTGTTCAGTGGCCCGTACTATTTTCTCGAACAGCTCGGGTTTCGCAAGCTCATCGACACGACCTTCATGATGGCAACCTCCATCTCGGGCAACCCGGACCCGGAGGACCTGCGCAAGTATTTCCGGGCCTTGCGTCGCGCGCAGCGCGACATCGACCTGAGGCCGGAGCTCTTCACGCACTACTACAAGAAGGAGTTCCCGGCGCGGTTCATCCCGCAGATGGATACCCGGCGCTGGGGCCCGGGCGAGCGCATCGTGTTCGAACCCTACACGAAGGAAGTGTTCGATCAATCGTTCAAGTGGATCGCCGAGCGCGGCATCTTCGCCGACGGCGATATGGGTCCGGGCAAGTACGAGGATTCGGTCATTTCTCTGGCGGCCTAGGCCTACTCGAAGTTCATCCCGAACGCTTCCGGCGGCTTTGGCCCCCAGACGTACAGCGAATCCTCGGCCGGATAGTTCGTCGGCTTCCAGCCCGAGTCCGCCGGGATGTAGTCGATGTCGCAGAAGTATTCGGCCATGCTGCCCCAGGGATCGCGGATGTAGTGGAAGAAGTTCGAGCCTATGACGTGCCGGCCGAAACCCCAGCCGTCTTTGTAGCCTTTGTCGAGCAGCTTGCACGCACCCATGCCGATCTCGTCGACGTTGCCGACCTCGAAGCTCGCGTGATGGAAGCCGGGCCGGTCCGAGGTGATGAAGCCGAAGATGTGATGGTCGCTGCCGCCGTGGCCGCGCATGAAGGCGACGATGTCCTGCGCGCGATCCGACAGCTGCAAGCCGACCGCACGCGTGTAGAAGTCGAGCATCTTCTCGAACTGCGGTGTGAAGCGTAGCGTGTGGCCAAGGCGGGTCGGCCGGACGGGGACGTCGCGCTTTGGATGACCCGGGACGCCAGACCGATTCAAGTGGCCGGGATTGTTGATCTTCCATTCCGGAGCCGTGAGCCATGGCTTGGGTTCGGCAACACGCATGTTAACGAGCAGTCCATCCGGGTCGCGAAACCAGACCCCATCCGAGGGCGTCTCTTTCGGCGCGTCGACGAGCTTCACGCCGTTCTGCTCGAGCCGCTTCTTTGTCGCCTCCATGTCCTCGGCGCGTGTGCCGAAGCACACGTGATGCATGTGCTTCTTCGTTGCCTCCACGAGGATCATCTGGTCCTGGTCGCGGCCATGGCAGCGCATCACGATACGCTTGTCGAATTCACGGCCTTCCATTCCGAAATCGGTGTAGAACTTCCTGCCGACCGCGGGATCGGGCACTCCCAGCGCCACGTGCTGCAAATTACGGACCGTCATTGCCTGCCCTCCTCCTCGATACGATTTGCCCTGGACAATTGTAACGCCAAGCAAGGCCCATCCGGTTCCGACTCCACCGCTGACATCGCCTATACTTGAACGGCTATTTCATTGCGCGAGGTAACTATGCCGACCGCCTCCACTCTCCTGCACGTCAAAGTCGCGCCGAAAGGCATGGGGCTCAACGATTTCGTCGCCCACGAGGAAGGGTTCTACGCCGACGAAGGCATCGACGTCGAGCTCGACTGGAAAACTTTCCGCGGCACCCAGTCGAGCTGGAAGAAATACGACTACTTCCAGCGGCCGCAGGACAAACCCTATGCCGCCGGTGCGAGCGAACAGGTCGTGCAGTGCGCCTGTCTTTGGGGAACGATCAGCAACGCTAGCGCCGGCATGGGCCGCATGGTGGCCGACTGCCACGGCGTTTCGCCCTGGGCGATCTTCGTTCGCCCGGAATCGAAAGTCCGCAAGCCCGAGGATCTGAGCGACGTTCCCATCGCCGTCGGCATGCGCGCCGGAAGCCACTTCAACGTGCCCTTCCGCCTGGAGAAGGTCATGCCTCTCGAGCACGTCAAGACGGTCAACGTCGGCGGCTTCGGCGCGCGCCTCGCGGCACTCCTCAACAAGGAGATCGAAGCGGCGAGCCTCCTGCCGCCGCAGATCGACATGGCAAAGGAGCTCGGGCTCCGCGAAATCATCGCCGACGAATTCCACACGCTTTGGTGGGTGCCGGAATCGGCCCCGGCCGATGGTGTGCGAGGGTATCTCCGGGCGCTTGACCGCGCCGAACGCGCGCTCGAGGCCGATCTGCCGAAGTACCTGCCGTTATGGAAGCACTGCGTGCCGCCCGAATTCCAGGACCGCGAATGGGACTACAGCCGATTCTCCCGCGGCGAGCGCTTCGTCTACAAGCCGATCTCACGTGAGGAGTTCGAAGGCGTGTTCGAGCAGGTGAAACGCTGGGGGCTCGATCAGCACCTCAAGGAGCGCTCCTTCGACAAGCTGATCTACCACGCCGCGTCCTGACCACGATCTCCCATGGCGACGAGGGATCAACGCCCTTCACACACCGCGCTGGTCACCGGTGCCGGCCGCGGAATCGGCTTGGCGACTGCCGAGGCGCTACTCGCGGCTGGGCATCACGTCGCCATCATCGACCGTGATGCTGAAACCCTGCGCGCCGCGGCAGCGCGGCTGCCCTCGGACCGGGTGCTCGCGCTCGTCCAGGACATCGCTCATCCCGACGCAGGAAAAAAGCTTGACGAGGCGATACGCGCGCGCTGGGAGCCGGTGACCATCCTCATCAACAACGCGGGCATCCCTTCGCCGCGCCGCGGCGGCCGCACTGCGGGCCTACTCGAAATGACGGTGGAGGAATGGAACGCCGTTCTGGAGGTCAATCTGTCCGCGGCGCTTCGATTGTGCCGCGCCTTCATTCCGTTCATGCGCGAGCGGCGCTGGGGACGCATCGTCAACGTGTCGTCCCTCGCCGGGCGCTCGCGAACCTATGTCTCGGGCGTGAGCTACATGGCGGCCAAGGCCGGCCTGCTAGCACTCTCGCGCTCGATCGCTGGCGAGTTCGGCCGGGACGGCATCACCGCGAATTGCGTTGCGCCCGGCTACATCGATACGGCGATGGCGGCGCTGCACGGCTCGGAAAAGAACGTGGAGATTGCAAAGAATATTCCGCTCGGTCGCGCCGGCACCCCGCAGGAGGTGGCGGCCGCCATCGCGTTTCTCGCCTCGGAGGAGGCGGGCTACATGACCGGCGCGGTCATCGACGTGAACGGCGGCATTTTCATGGCCTAGCGGCGCGAGAGTTGGGATCCTGCCCACCTCGATTTCGGCGCATTCTCTGGCAGAATGACGCAAACTCGAACGAACCGACAAAGGAGACAAGCCATGCTGAATCGGATCCGGATGCTGGCCGTCGCGGCCGTCGCCGCGGCTTTGGCGGGCGCAGTTGCTGCTCAGACGACGTATGGATTCGCGACGCTTCCGCCCGGCTCGATCCTTCATACTCAGGCGTCGGTCATCGCCAAGGTCGTGCAGGACTTTTCCAAGCTGCAGATCCGGGTGATCGGCTACGGCGGCGACACCGGGATCCTCGAGGCGGTGAATTCGAAGAAATCCGATTTCTGGATCCTCGACGTCGGCGAGAGCGCCGACGCGCTGCATGGCCGCGGCACCTGGAAGGGCAACGCCAAGCCTAATCTGCGCACCGCGATCACGATGTACGGATTCCAGATGGCGTTCTGGGTGAGGAAGGACTCGAACATCAACTCGATCGCCGACCTCAAGGGCAAGCGCGTGCCCTCCGACTGGGTACAGCAGACCGGCGTCATCCCGCACACCACCGCGGTGCTCGCCGCGGGCGGCATCAGCTACACCGATGTGATCAAGGTGCCGGAGGTGAACGTGGTGCGTGCCGCCGACGACTTCAAAGCGGGCAAGGTCGACCTGCTATTCTTCGCCGTCGGCGCGCCGAAAGTTGCGGAGGTGTCAGCCTCGGTGGGCGGACTGCGACTGCTGTCGATGAATCCCCTGCCCGATTCCGAGAAACGCATGAAGGCTGTGCGCAACGAGTACTACTACTCGACGGTGAATCCGGCACCCCACATCGCCGGCGTGGACAAGCCTTCGCCGGTGCAGACCATCGACGTCGTCATCGGCGTCGGCTCGCATGTCGCGGACGACGTCGTCTACCAATTCGTTAAGGCGATGCGCGAGAACAAGAAGGACCTGGTCGCGGGTCACCCCAACTTCAACCAGTTCGACGAGAAGGAAGCGGGCAAGGTCCAGCCTAGCTTGCCGCATCATCCGGCGGCGATCAGGTACTTCAAGGAAGCCGGTATTTGGCGCGGTTAGCGCAGGGTGCCGCCAAGAGCGCGCAAAGCGCGCTGGCCGCTCTTCTCATCGCCGGCTCGATCGCCTGGTCGCTCGACCTGTTCCGGGCGGTCGGGCTGGTGCTGTTCGCCGAGCAGTTCGCCGCCGCCGCCTACGGCATCGGTCTCTCGCTCACCTTCCTGCGCTTCGGGTTCAGGAGCCAGGCGATTGCCGAGGCAGAGCAGTCCGGGGGCGTTTTGCCGGCGCCGTGGTACGACTGGGCGTGCGCGGCGGTCTCCTTCATCGCCTGCGCCTATGTCACGGTCAAGTTCCCGCAGCTGACCGCGCTCGCGAGCAGCCTGACGGCCGAGACGCTGATCCTGTCGGTGGTATTGACGGTTCTGACGATCGAGGCGGTGCGCCGCACGATCGGCTGGTCGCTCGTCATCATCCTGCTCGCGATCGGCGGCTACTGCCTCATCGGATACTTGGTCCCGGGTCAGCTGCAGACGCGCAAGGTCGATCTGTCCGAGCTCCTGATCTACCTCAACCTCGACAACAATGGCCTGCTCGGAGTGATCCTGCAGATCACCGTGATCATCATCATCCCGTTCGTGCTGATGGGGCAGCTGCTGATGCGCTCGGGCGGCTCGGGTTTCTTCAACGACGCCGCGATCGCGCTGATGGGGCGCTACCGCGGCGGCGCGGCGAAGATGGCGGTGATCGGCTCGAGCCTGTTCGGCATGATCTCCGGTATCGCCGCGGCCAACGCCGTGGCGGTCGGCGTCGTGACCATTCCGCTCATGAAGCGCTCGGGGATGCCGGCGCGCCTCGCCGGCGCGATCGAGGCCTGCGCCTCCAACGGCGGCCAGCTGATGCCGCCGGTGATGGGTGCGGTCGCGTTTGTGATGGCCGATTTCCTGCAGATACCCTACAAGGAAGTCGCGATCGCGGCGATCCTGCCCTCGGTGCTGTACTACGCGGCGCTCTTCATCCAGGCCGACCTCGAGGCGGCGCGCTACGGCTTCGGCAAGGTCGAAGCTCAGAAGATCCCTCGCATCTCGACCGTGCTCGTCGGCGGTTGGCTGTTCCTCGCGCCGTTCGCGGCCCTGGTCTACACGATGTTCGTGCTCAACCTCGAGCCCGAGTACGCGGCGATGGCGGCGAGCGCGGTGATCATCGTGCTCGGCTTCGCCGTCGGCTACGCCGGCCATCGCATGAAGCTCAAGGACATCTGGGAGGCGATCGTCGAGACCGGCGGTGGGCTGTGCGAGATCCTCGTGATCTCGGCCGCGGCGGGGTTCATCATGGGCCTGTTCCAGGTGAGCGGCCTCGCCTTCGCCTTCGCCGCCTATCTCGTGAATCTCGGCGGGCAGAGCCTGATCCTGCTGCTGCTGCTCGCCGCGGTGGTCAGCATCATTCTGGGCATGGGGCTGCCGACGCTCGGCGTCTACGTGCTGCTCGCGATTCTTGTCGCCCCGGCGCTGGTGAAGGTCGGCGTGCCGCCGCTCGCCGCGCACATGTTCATCCTGTACTTCGGCATGATGTCGCTGATTACGCCGCCGGTGGCGCCCGCGGCCTACGTCGCCGCGGCGATTGCCGGCTCGCCCTCGATGGCTACCGGCTGGACGGCGATGCGTTTCGGCTGGAGCGCCTATATCGTGCCGTTCCTCTTCGTCTATTCACCCGCGATTCTCTTCATGGGCGACCTTGCCGATATCGTCATCGTCACAGCCACCTCGCTGACCGGAATCTGGCTCATCTGCGCGGCGATGACGGGCTACTTCGTCCGTGTGCTCGATCTTCCGATGCGCCTCGGTTTTGTCTCTGCGGGGATCATGCTCATGCTCCCGCACCAGGTGTCGACCGCAATGCTCTGGGTCAACGCCGCGGGGGGCGCGCTGGGCGTTGCCCTCGTGGTCCTCGAGCTGAAGGCGCGGCGCGGGCCGGCGCTCGCTTGAATCTTCAGCCCGCGACCGCGGCGGCTCCGACCGACTTGAAGGCCTTCACAGCGGGCATCACCTCGCGGGCGAAGAGCTCCATGTTCTTTCGCGTGAGATCCGCGGGGAGCGTCCCGAACTGGCACAGCACGAGCAGGTTCCCGAAGCGCATGTCCTTCCAGTAGGACTCGAACCCCTGGCGCGCCGTCGCGGGGCTGCCGCAGACGATCAGCCCCAGCTCCATCGATTTCTCGAGCGTGATGTCGCCGAATATCGCGGCCTTTGCCTTCATTACGTTCTTCAGCGACTCGCGCGAGGTATAGCCGGGAGGCAGGAGCATCTCGACCGGCATCTTGAGAAACACGTTGCGGAAAGCCTCGAAGTGCGGCTTCGCTTCTCGCCGCGCAAGCTCATCCGTTTCGGCAATGTAGACAGGCACCGCCCATCCGAGCTGCCGGTCCCCCGCCTCGTAGCCGAAGGCCTTGCAGGTGTCGCGATACATTTTCAGATAGCGCTGCACCACGTTTGCCGGGCTGAAGGTCTGCAGATACGTGTAGCGCCGATCCGGGTGCGCCGCCCAGTCGATCGTCTCCTTGCTGCCCTGCGACGGGATCCAGATCGGCGGATGGGGCTTCTGGAACGGCCGCGGCCAGAGGTTCACATACTGAACCTTGTAGTGTCTTCCCTGGAAAGCGAACGGGCCGGGCTCGGTCCAGGCGCGCACGATGAGGTCGTGCGCTTCGTGAAAGCGGTCGTGAGAGAAGGTCGGATTCACGCCGAAAGTATGGTACTCGGCGCCGATGCCGCGAACGAAACCGGAAATCAGCCGGCCACCCGAGATGACGTCGATCATCGCGTGTTCCTCGGCCACCATAAGCGGGTGCTCGCGCAGCGGCAGTGCGCTGCCGAGAATGGCGATCTTCGCGCGCTTGGTCCGACGCGCGAGCGCCGAAGCGGTGACGATGGGTGAAGGCATGAGCCCGTACGCGGTCTGATGGTGCTCGTTCACCGCGAGCGCGTCGAAGCCCAGCTCCTCGCCGTACTCCAGCTCGTCGAGATAGCGGTTGTAGAGCTTGTGACCTCTGACCGGATCGAAATTCGAGTTCGGCAGATTGACCCACACCGTGCCGTTGTCGCGCCCGGCCTTGAGATCCAGATCGGCATACGGCATCAAGTGGAAGAGGACGATTTCCAAGCTTACCTCTTGGCGCCGGTAAAGCCGAACACGATATCGCAGAACAAGTCCGGCTTCTCCGCTTGCGGCAGGTGCCCGCAACGCGGAATGATCTCGACCTGCGCCTTGGGCATGAGCTTGCCGAACTCGCGCGCGTAAGCGACCGGCAGGATCCTGTCTTCCTCTCCCCAGACGATCTGCACCGGCACATCGATCCGGTGCAGCCACTTGGGCAGGAACGGATCGTGCAGCCGCGGCTCCCAGCCGAGCCGCGCCACGGTGTGCCGGTTCTTGAGCGCGATATCGACCAACTCCGGCGTCATCGGTTCGGCCAGTCTCTGCTCCGCGAGTTTCTGATCGAAGAAGAGATTGCGCACGATCTGTTCCGGAGACCAGAGAAAAATGTCGCCCGGCTGGATTCCCGGAACCGAAATGCCGGCGGGTCCGACCAGCACGAGCGAGTCGATGCGTGAAGTATCGCGCACCGCCATCTCCAGCGCGAGCCATCCTCCGAGGGAGCTGCCGATCAGGCGCGTGCCTTTCAGGTCGAGGGCGCGCAGCAGATCCAGATAGAAATACGCGAGGTCGTGGATGTTTTCCAGCCATGCCGGCTCATCCGACAAACCGAAGCCCGGATGCTCGGGCACGAGCACGTCGAAGCGTTCCGCGAGCGCTTCCATGAAAGGCATCACCGCCGGCGCACCGCTCGCCCCATGCAGGTAAAGGAGCGGCGCGCCTGATCCGCCGCGTCGCAGGTTGACCCTGCAGCCGTCAAGTTCAAGCGCGCTCTGACTGAATGCCATGACGCGGGGCTAGGCGACTTGTCTCGCGCCGGCGCGCGGTTTTCCCTTCACGCCGGCTGCAGCGATGACCTCGGCAAGCGCGGAATGGAGCTGCGGAGCCATCACGTGCGCGCCGGCGATGCCGGGTATCTCCGCAAGCTGCTGCATCAGTTCGACGCAGATTTTCTTCCCCTCCTGCTTCGGGTCCGCGGATCTCTCGAGTCGCCCGATGACTTCATCCGGGATCAGCGTTCCGAAGAGCTTGTCCTTCATCCAGCGGGCAGAGCGCGCCGAAGGAATCGGCGCAACCCCGATGAGGATCGGCAGCTTCTGCGCAATGCCCAGATCCAGCAGTCGTGCGGCGTAGCGGCGCACGACCTGCGCATCCATGCAGAATTGCGTCTGGATGAAATCGGCGCCCGCTTGCATTTTTGCCACCAGGCCGGCCGGGTGCCAGCCTGCCGGCGGGTCGACCGGGACCTCGGCCGCGCCGAGCACCAATTTCACCGCGCCGCCGATCTGCGTACCGGACGGCAGCCTGCCTTGCGAGCGCATGCGATCGGCCATCGCGAGCAAGCCCACCGTGTCCAGGTCGAAGACCGGCTTCGCGTCCGGCTGATCGCCCGCTCTGGGATCGTCTCCGCGCAGTGCGAGAATGTTGCCGATGCCGAGCGCCACTGCGCCGAGCAACTCTCCCTGCAGGGCGATGCGGTTTCGGTCGCGACAAGTAAGCTGCAGGATGGGCTCGATCCCGTTACGGACGAGGAAATGCGCGGCGGCGAGACTCGACATATGCGCCTTGGAGCCCGCGCCGTCGGTGACGTTCACGGCAGTAACAAGAGTGCGCAGCGCGAGCGCGCGATTGATGAATTCGGCGGGATCGGTCGAGACTGGCGGTGAGAGTTCTGCGGTAACAACGAATCTGCCGCAGCGAAGTTCATCTTGCAGCTCGCTTGTGGCGTCAGTCGATGATTCTTCCTTCGCAGCCAAGGCCATTTGGTTCGAATCCCGTCTCAACGGCGAGTTTAGCACGGCGCGCCTATGCTCCCGCGCTTCCGGAGCTTCTTTCCGTTTCGACTTTCGCCATGAATTTTGGCGCCAGCTGCCTGAGACGTTCGTCTGGCATCCGCCCGCTGCGCGTCATGTAGTCGTAGGCGAGACGCCACGGTTCGAGCGCCATTTTTTCGGAAAATTTCTCGTACCAGTACGAGCTCGCGTTGGCCGCGGTGAGCAGCTTTTCGACCACCGGCCTGCGTTCGCGCACAAAAACCTCGAGCGCGCGCGGCACGTCCTCTCCGCATTCGGCAAACGCGCGGTCCAGCGCAATCGCGTCCTCGAAGGCGAGACGTGTCCCGGAGCCGATCGAGAAGTGCACCGTGCGCAGAGCATCGCCCAGGAGCACGGTATGTCCCGAGGACGACCGCCGTGCCGTCCAGCAGTCGTTTCGCAGGAGCGGAAACTGTCGCCACACCGACTTGTTCGAGACTAGGGTGTGCTCGCCCAGGTCGGCTGCAAACACGCGCTCGCAATAGGCCCGCGAATCGGCATCGCCTGAGGCGTCCAGGCCCGCGCGAACCCAGGTGAGGGCGTCGCACTCGACGACGAACGTGCTCATCGACGGCGCGTGCCGATAGTGGTGCGCGACAAAGGCCCCATGCTCGCCCTGGCGAAACGTCAAAGTGAGGCAATCGAACGGCTGCGAGGTGCCGTACCATGCGAATCGGTTGCCGAGGAATTCAATCCGGGGCAGGAACTGCGCGGCCAGCGTGCGCCTAACCAGCGAGTTGGCTCCGTCGGCGCCGATCACGAGTTCCGCCCCGGCGAAATCGTCGAGGGTGTCGACGGCGCGGCCATGGGCGATGCTCACACCCGCGTCGCGGCACAATCCCTGAAGAATCTCCAGGAGCGGCAGGCGACCGATCGCCGAAAACCCGCTGCCGTCCACGTCCACGGCCTCGCCGCGGTGCACGATGCGCTGCATCGGCCAGCGCTGCATCGCCGCCTGGAGGCGGCGCGACAGCTCCGGTTCGTCGCGCTCGAGAAAGGCCAGCGCGCCGTCGGAAAACACCACGCCAAACCCGTACGTAGCCCCTTGCGGATTCTGCTCGAACACCTCCACCCGCCACGCCGGAGAGCGGCGCTTGAGCAGCAGCGCCGCAAGCAGGCCTGCCGCACCGGCGCCGACTACGACGATACGCACGGCGTCACGGCTGAGAGCGGTTTGAGTAAATCAGAGCTTCCTTATGCGTTCGTAAAATCGAGGCGATCGTCGAGGAGCACGCCGAAGAGCTTTATCGGGTCACGCCGGGCGAGTTCCAGAGGAGGCAGTTCCTCTGCCTCTATCGCCACACCCATCTCGCGGGCGAGTTCTATCAGCGGCTCCGAAAGGACGAACTCCCCCGCCCGCGCGCGATGCAACAGCCGGTTGGCCACGCTGACGCAGTCGCCGAACACGAACAGCTGTTCCGGGGTGGGGTTGTTTTCGGCAAAGCCGACCACGGCGTCGCCGCAGTGCAGGCCCATCGAAACCGCTGCCCGCACCCCGAAATCACGATGCCAGGCTGCGGCAAGCTCGGCGAATCCCGCCTGGATCGCCTGCGCCGCCCCCACCGCGTGCTGCGCATCGTCCTGGCCGGTGAAGGTCGCCATCACCGTGTCGCTGAGGACGTTCACCACGGCGCCTTCGTGTTCCGCCACCGCCTGCGCGACCAAGCCGACGAATTCGACCACGCGCCCGAGCACCACCGCCGGGTCGAGCATGTCCGACATCCCGGTGAAACCTCGCGTCTCGGCGAACAGGATCACCGTCGGCGAGCGTTCCGGCTTGTCCGTTTCAGTGGCCGCCACCTGCCAGTCTCCAGTCTTGGAATGGGGGGCATTCTACACAGACCCGGCAGGCGCGGCAGGCGTGGCTATCCTTTCTCCTCGAACGCCGCGTAAGGTCCGGTTGCGTAGCTTCATCCGCTCCCCATTTGGATATTCTCAAATGTCATTAGTTTAAACCTCCCGCCGAGACTATAATTCCTCCCGCCCCGGAAATGCTCTGAGCGGGATCCCTCAACTTAGTGCCGGACGCTCCACCACGCAGTCTCCCGAGCCATCCGGCACGCTGTCGACATGGAGGTTGCATATGCCAGTACGCATCGGCGACGAAGCGCCGGATTTCACCGCGGAAACCACGGAAGGCACGATCCATTTCCACGACTGGATCGGCGACAAGTGGGCGATCCTGTTCTCTCACCCCAAGGATTTCACCCCCGTCTGCACGACCGAACTCGGCTACATGGCCAAACTCAAGCCCGAGTTCGACAAGCGCAACACCAGGATCATCGGGCTGTCGGTCGATCCGGTGAGCGACCACAACCGCTGGGTCGGCGACATCAAGGAAACGCAGGGTACCGCGGTCAACTATCCGATGATCGGCGACGCGGACCTCAACGTCGCGAAGCTCTACGACATGATCCACCCCAACGCCAGCGGCGGCAAGCGCACTGCAGCCGACAACGCCACGGTGCGCTCCGTTTTCATCGTCGGTCCCGACAAGAAGATCAAGGCCATGCTCATCTATCCGATGACGGCGGGGCGCAATTTCGACGAAGTCCTGCGGCTGCTCGACTCGCTGCAACTCTCGGCGAAGTTCACGGTGGCCACGCCGGTCAACTGGAAGCCCGGGCAGGACGTGATCATCCCCACCTCGGTGTCCGACGAGGACGCGAAGAAAAAGTATCCCCAGGGCTTCAAGACCCACAAGCCGTACCTGCGCACCGTTACCCTGCCGAAGTAGGCCAGGCGGAGTCGATGAAACGGTTTGCGATGTGGTTTGCGTGCGCGTGCATCGGTGCGACTGCTCTGCTGGGCGGATGCAAGACGCCGCCCACGCAGGAGGAGATGAAGGCTCGTGACTACGGCACGCAGCCGGCAAACCACGAGCAGCTGATTCGCGACTATCTGAAGGTCAGGCTCACCGACCCGGTCAGTGCCATCGTCGAGTTCCGCGCCGGCCCGAAGCAGCTTTTCCAGCAGCAGACTTCGCTGCGGGACCTGCAGTGGGGCTGGGGCGTGTGCGTGTGGATCAACGACAAGAACACGCGGGGGGCCTACGACGGGTTCTATCCCATGGTGTTCTTCATACGCGAAGGCAAGATCGTCGCGGTCAACGGCGGGGAGCAGGACAACATCATCGGCGCGCGCTACGCCCGTGCCGGCTGCAATGAGCTGGGAGCGCCGTTTACTACGCGTTGACGCCCCGCGAAGAATTCGCGCCGTCTCCAGGTGTACAATCGGTCGAAAATCCGACAAGATTCGACGGAGGAGAGACCGATGCTTCGACTGACGTTGCTCGCTGCTGCGCTCGCGGCGGCTGTTCCCCTGACCGCTTTTTCGCAGGACTACCCACGCAAGCCCATAAGAATGATCATGCCCAACGCCGCCGGGGCTTCGGTCGACATTCTCGGGCGCATCGTGGCGATCAAGATGAGCGAGGCGCTCGGCGAACAGATGATCGTCGAGAACCGCGCCGGGGCGGGCGGCGCGATCGGCATGGAGGGGCTGAAGAACGCGGCCCCGGACGGTTACACGGTGCTCGGCGCCTCGACCGCGGCCATGTCCATCATCCCGAACCTGCGAAAGAACCTTCCCTACGATCCGCTCAAGGATTTCGGCTTCGTGTCGCTTTACGCGATCACGCCCAATGCCCTAGTGGTGAATCCGAACGTGCCGGTCGGCTCGACCCGCGAACTGATCGACTACCTGAAGACGCGCGGGCCGCAGACCAACATGGCATCCGCCGGCCCCGGCTCGCAAAGCCACCTGGCGGGCATCCTGTTCCAGCAGATGACCGGCGTGCAGTCGGTGCACGTGCCCTACAAGGGCGGCGGTCCCTCGGTCGCCTCGGTGATGGCGAATGAATCGCAGTGGACCATCACGCCCGCGCCGGCAGTTTTTTCCTTTCTCAAGCAGAACCGGCTGAAGATGCTGGCGCACACCCTGCCGGCGCGCTCGCCTCTCTTCCCGGGCGTTCCGACAATTTCGGAAACGGTCCCCGGCTACACCTACAGCGGCTGGACCGGCCTGATGGTGCCCAGGGGAACGCCGCAGCCCATCGTCGACAAGCTGCGCGGTACGCTGCTCAAGCTCGCCGCGGCGCCGGAGTTCAGGGAACTGATCGCCAACCAGGGCGCCGTCGTGCAGACCAGCACTCCCGAGGAGTTCGAAAAGTTGGTCATCAGCGAGATCGACGCCATGGGCAAGGCGGTGAAGGCCGCCAACCTGAGCATCGAATGAGCGCTGCCGCCCCGGTCAAGCTGGGCATCATTGGCCTGGGACGCTGGGCCCGGGTGCTCGCCCGGGCGGCGCAGCGCTCGTCGAAGCTGAAAATCGTCTCGGCCTACAGCAGAACGGCCGACAAGCGCGAGGCATTCGCGAAGGAATTCGGCGTCACCGCCGCGTCCGATCTGCGCCAGATGCTCTCCGACCCGGAGATCCGCGGCGTGATTCTCACCGTGCCGAACGAGCAGCATTACGCGGTCGCCGAGCAGGCCGCGCGCGCCGGCAAGCATGTGTATACCGAGAAGCCTATCGCCCATACGCTGGAGGACGGCGTGCGCATCTGCGAGCTGGAGGAGCGGCACGGCATCCACGTCGTCGTCGGCCACTCCGCGCGCCTGCTCGCCGGCACCCGCTCGATGAAGGCCGCGATCGGACGCGGCGAGCTGGGGCGCCTTGCCTGCATCGAGGCCAACTTCTCCAACGAGCGCGCCCTGGAGTTGACGCCGCAGAACTGGCGCTGGTACCGCGCACAGTGCCCGGGCGGACCGCTGTCGCAACTCGCCATCCACCAGTTCGACGCCCTCGCCTGCCTCGGCGGGGAAATCGCCGAAGTCATGTCGATGGCCGCGAAGCTCTCGCCGGTGGGCGCCGAGGTGGACGACCAGTCGCTGACGCTGGTGAAGTTCGCCGACGGCAAGCTCGGCTACGTCGGTTCCAGCTGGACCTCGCCCGGCATCTATTCGATCCGCTGCTTCGGCCAGAAGGGACTGATGCACTACGAAGTCGATTTCGGCGCCTGGGACACGCCCGATCGCCTGCACGAGTCCTCCGCGCTCTACCTGCAGCGCGGCAAGGACGGCTACGGCAAGCGCGAAGCGCTGGCGCTGCCGCAGTCCAACATGTTCGTCGACGAGCTGGAGAGCTTCGCCGAAGCCATCGCCAGCGATACCCGCCCCGAGCTGAGCGCGGCCAACGGACTCGCCGCCGCGGCGGCGGTCAACGCCGCCTTACTCTCGATCGAACGCGGCGGCCAGGCGGTCGCGCTCGCCGAAGTGATCGACGAAGCGCGCGCGTGTGTCCGCCGACAGCCCAAAGCCGCCTAGCCAGCGCGAGGAGGCCCCATGCAAACGCGTCAATTCATCGAGCTCACCCAGCCGGAGATCGCGGCGCAGTTGAAGAAGAATCCGCTCGTGATCTTTCCCGCGGGAAGCGTCGAACAGCACGGTCCACACCTGCCCGCCGGCACCGACATCTTTGCCAGCATCGCTATCGGTGAGGAAGTCGCCAGGCGCATGGACGGGCTGGTGCTGCCCGCAGTTCCCTTCGGCGTGACGCCGATGCACATGCCCTTCGAGGGCACGATCACGTTCACGCCCGATACCTATATCCGCGTGGTGAAGGAAGTCTGCGAGTCCACCGCGCGGCACGGCGCACGCTACCTCCTCATCGTCAACTGGCACGAAGGCAACATACCATCGCTCGCCATCGCCGCCGAATCCCTGCACCGCGACCACGGCATGACCGTCCTCACCGCGCAGGCCTGCTACGTCGCTGCGGAGATCTACGGCAAGGACATGGGCGGACTCACCCACGGGGGCGAGATCGAGGCGCACGCGGTGCTCGCCTGCCGTCCCGACCTGGTGCATCTGGACCGGATCGACCAATCCTCCGACCACGGCCAGGGCCGCAAGTGGGACAAGCTGCGCAGGACGCGCGCGTTCCAGCCGGTGCTCACCGATATCCGCACCATCGCGCCGACGGGCTGGTACGGGACTCCTGAGCAGGCGACCGTCGAAAAGGGGCGGAGGATGCTCGAGGGCGTGGCCGAGGCGATCGCCCGCGAGGCCGGCGAGATCTTCAAACAGCTCGACGAAGTCCAGGGCGGGACTGCCGAGCTGCGCCACCTGCGCAAGGTCAAGTAGACGGGCCCGATGGCGCGCATCTTCAGTCAGGCCGACGCAAAGTCGATGGGACTTCCAGGGCGCAAGTCGCTCGAGATTGCATCCGGGGAGCGCGGCACGCAGAACGTCACCCTGAGACTCGTGGAGATACCCGTCGCGAATCCTGCCGACAAGCCGCGCGGCCGACACCGCCACGAAGGCTTCGAGGAATGCATCCACGTCCTCTCCGGCGAAGGCCGCACCGAAGCCGACAGCGGCGAGTTTCCGCTGAAAGCCGGCGACACGCTGGTGATCCCGCCGGGCGAGATGCACGTGACGCGCAACACGGGAAAGGAGCCGCTCGTGCTGCTTTGCTTCTTTCCCGTCGGCAACGTCGCCGCCCGCACGCGCGAGCCCGCTGCCTGAATGGCGTTCGACGTTGTTTGCCTCAGACCCGAGGCGGATTTCCTGCGGGTCGGCGTCACCCCTCCCGCAACCCTGAAGATCGCCTACCGCGCGCCGGCTGATCCCGATCTCCCGGCGTTGATCCACGAAACGCGCGCCCTGGTCATGCCCGCGGTCGGCCCCAAGCTTCCCGCTGCGCCGATGGAGAACAGCAAACTCAAGCTCGTGCAAGTCACCGGAGCGGGTGTCGATCGTCTCGACGAGCCGGCGCTGAAGCGCCTCGGCATCCCGGTCGCGAACGTCCCGGGAGGCAGCAACGACGCGGTCGCGGAATACGTGGTTGCCGCCGCCTCGCTGCTGCTTCGGCGCCTGGCGTGGAGCGGCGAGGAGGTGCGCGCCGGGCGCTACAAGGAGTTCCGCGCGGCCATGCTCGCCGAGAACCTCGCCGGTCTGCACGGCTTGACGGTCGGCATCGTCGGCCTGGGAACGATAGGCTTAGCTGTCGCAAAGGCGCTGCGCGCCCACGACTGCGAGATCCTCTACTACGATCCTGCGCCGCGCGATGCTTCTCAGTTCGGCGCGAAGTCAGTCACCCTTGACGAACTGCTCGCTGCATCCGATGTGGTGACGGTCCACGTGCCGCTCATTCCCGCCACGCAAGGCATGATCGGCACAGCCCAGCTCGCGAAAATGAGAAAGGACGCGATCCTCGTCAACGCAGCGCGAGGCGGCATCGTCGACGAGGTGGCGCTTGCCGCGGCCTTGCGCAGCAGCGCGATCGGCGGCGCCGCGGTCGACGTCTATTCGGTCGAGCCTCCCGAGGATTCGAACCCCTTACTGTCGCTCGAAGGCGAGGCAGCGCACCGGCTGTTGCTCACGCCCCACATCGCCGGCGTCACGCGGCAGGCCTACGCGATTCTGTTCCGCTCGGCGTGGGAAAACGTCGAGCGCGTGTTGCTGCGGGGACTCGCGCCGCTCAACCGCGTTTATTGACCGGCAAGTAGCGCCTCGGCTTCCGATCCAGGCGCACCGCGATTCCCTTGAGCACGGCGCTCGCCGCGGGGTAACGCCGCATCACCAGCGGATCGTGGCCCGGAACGACGAGTTCCGGCGCATCCCCCAGCTCGCGCAGCCGCCGCCAGCCTTCGACCATGCCACCGGCATCGAAGACGATGGGAAACGGCCGCTCCTCGTTAATGTTGGCGTAGAGATGCGCCGCATCCGAGGCGAGCACGATCCAGCCGGCCCGGGTATGCACGCGCACCACCTGCAGACCTCGGGTATGCCCGCCGATCTTGTGCAACGAGAATCCCGGCGCAAGTTCGGCATCGCCGTCGTGAAAATGCACGCGCCCACGGTAGACCTCGCGCACCATCGCCAAGACTTCATCCACCTCGTAGGCCTGCCGGAAGAACTCGTGCGCCATGTACCGGCCGGTCGCGTACGCCATCTCGTCGTCCTGCAAGTGGAAGGTCGCAGCGGGGAACAGCGCGAAATTGCCGACGTGGTCGTAGTGCAGGTGCGTGATCACGACGTCTTTCACCTTCTTCGGATCCACTCCCAGACGGAGCAAGGTCCTGGTCGGGGGCGTCAGCATCCTGCGACCACGGCGCCTGGCTACCTTGGGATCGAACCCCGTGTCGATGACGAAGTTGCGCTGCTTGGAGCGCGCCAGCCATACGAAATAGTCGAGATTGCTCGCGGTCTCGTGCGGGTCGCCGCCGATGAAATTCTCGGCTGCCTTGCGCTCGAGCGTGGCGTACTTGATCGCGAAGACTTCGTACTCTTCCGGTCTGGACATCGACTCAAGCTTTCGTTCCAAGTTCGGTACCGGCGAGCTTCTCCCAGTAGCGCACCACGGCAGTGTGGTCGGCGCCGGGGCCGAGGCTCGCTTGCGCTTCGCTCCAGGCTTCGAGGCAGGCCTCGCCGAACGGCGCCGGCGAACCGCTCGCGCGCGCCACTTCCAGCGCGGTGTTCAGGTCCTTCACCATGAGATCGAGCGAAAAACCGGAATTGAAGGCACGCGAGAGGATGTACTGGTGGAACTTGTTGAGAGTCGAGTTGTTCATCCCGGTCGAGGCGTTGAGAATGTTCACCACGTTCGCCGGGTCGAGGCCGAAGCGCTGTCCCGCGAGCACCGCTTCTGCCGCCGCGGCCAACCCAGCCGCCGAAACGTAGTTGTTGAGCGCCTTCATTGCATGCCCGGACCCGAGCGGGCCGGTGAGGAAAATCCGCTTGCCCATCGCTTCGAGGAGCGGTCTGCAGCGCGCGATGGTTGCGGCGTCGCCGCCGACCATGATCGACAGGCTCGCTTCCACGGCCTTCCTTACGCCGCCGGAGACCGGCGCGTCCAGCATGGCGACGCCGCGCCCGGCGAGCTGCGCGCCGAGTTCGCGCGTCCCGACCGGGGAAGACGAGCTCATGTCGATGAGAATCGCTCCCGCCGGCAGGCCCGCAAGCAGCGAGTCTCCTCCGCCCTCCGCGCCGAAAACGACGGCCCTGACCGCCTTGCCCTCCGGCAGCATCGTGATGACCGCCTCGCAGCTCGCGCCGATCGCCTTCAGCGATCCTGGCGCTTCGGCACCGGTTGCATCGCATGCGCGCGCGAGGGTCTCGCGGTTGAGGTCGAGGACGGCGAGGAGAAACCCGGCGCGGGCGAGGCTGCGCGCCATCGGCAAGCCCATCTGGCCGAGGCCGATGAACCCAATGCGTGCCGGGGGAACGAGGGGATCAGGCATACGGACAGAACCTGTAATGAGATCGCAAGACTATAGCGGAAACGATTGGGTATAGTCGCGTACTGGAAGCATCGTACGAGCAAAGACAATTCGTTTTCCAGCACTTTTCCTGGCGCTCACTCTCGTCTCCGGCTTCGCCGCGACCGCCTTGCACAATCCATCGGCGCTCGCGCAGGAGCCGGCCGCGGCTGCGTCGCAGTCCGGGGCTGAGGCCGTGCGGCCAAACGCCGACCTTTCCTTCGAGAACCTGGAGCTCATCGGCGCGGTCATAGGCGAAATCCGCATCGACGCCCAGAATATTTTCGACCTGAACGATGAGAAAGAGAACGGCTTTTTCTATGGTGCGGCGAACACCTTGCACATTCGCACCCAACCGGCGGTGATTCGGCGCCAACTTCTCTTCAAGAGCGGCGAGCGCGTCTCGAAGCGCATCATCGAGGAAACGGAGCGCCTGCTGCGATTGAACCATTTTCTCTACGACGTCAGCATCCGGGCCACTGCCTACCGCGACGGCCTGGTCGACATCGAAGTCAAAACGCGGGACACCTGGACCCTGGAACCGGGCGTCAGCGCCAGCCGCTCCGGCGGCACAAACAACAGGGGCATTACGCTGAAGGAAAACAACGCCCTCGGCACTGGCGCTTTCTTCGGAATCAGCCGCACCTCAGACGCCGAGCGAACCGGAACCGAGTACCGGATATCCCAGCCCCATGCGTTCGACGGCTGGACCAACATCGACTACTCGCTCACTCAGCTGAGCGACGGATTGAGCAGATCCGCGTCCGTCACCCGCCCGTTTTACGCCCTGGACACACGCTGGGCTGCGGGTGTTACCGCGTCCACCGACAATCGCGTCAACTCCCTCTTCACCAACGGCGCGCTCGCCAGCCAGTATCGCCGCTGGGAGGACAAGGCGGAGGCTTTCGGCGGCTGGTCGGCCGGCCTGGTAGATGGCTGGTCGCAACGATACTCATTGGGCATGACTTACGTGAAGGACACCTACAACCTCGACCCGGGCCTGCCACCTCCGGCTGAAATGCCTCCCAACGTTACCCTCGTCGCGCCATTTTTCCGGTACGAGACCGTGGAGGACCAATTCGAGCAGGTCAAGAACAAGGATCTGATCCAGCGACCCGAGTACTTCGCCATGGGGTTCCAGTCCAAGCTGCAACTGGGCCGCTCGCTCGAGGGACTCGGTTCCACGCAAAGCCTGTGGCTGTACTCTGCCAGCGCCGGCGACGGTATCAGGCTTCCACGCGGCCAGACCGTACTCGCTTCGACGTCGATCGGCGGGCAGTCCGGCTACGTCCCGCTCGGTCGCCGGACGCTAAGCGGCTCGATCCGTTATTACGGGAATCCGAAGGGCGATGCCTTGTTGTTTTCCTCTCTCTCGGGTGATGCCCTCAAGGACCCGACCGGTTCGAGCCAGCTCGTGCTCGGCGGCGACACCGGTCTGCGCGGCTATCCGCGCAATTACCAGAGCGGCGACCGGCGGGTGCTGTTGAACGTCGAAGAGCGCGTGTATTCCGACTGGTATCCGTTCCGTCTGTTCCGCGTCGGCGCCGCGGTTTTCTATGACCTCGGTCGCGCCTGGGGCGGGCCGACTCAGAGCACGGCGAACACGGGATGGCTGAACGACGTCGGCTTCGGGCTGCGCATCCTGAGCGCCCGCTCGGCCTTCGGCAACGTGCTGCACATCGATCTCGCGTTTCCCCTGAACCGGGACCCGGGCATCAAGTCGGTGCAGTTCCTGGTGTCCACCAAGATCACCCTGTAGAGACGGGTCCGACTCCGGCCGCCGCTGCCGTGGCCGGATGCGCAACACGTTCGTCGGCAAACCGGTAACAGCCCTTTCCTGCCCGTTTCGCTTCGTACATCGCACGATCGGCAGCCAGGAGCAATTCGTCGGCGATACGCTCCCGCGCCACCTCGGTGTCGCTGCAGGCTATGCCGATGCTTGCACTCACGCGCAGACCCTGCACTGCGTACAGGTCGATTTCTGCGATCGCGCTCAGTACCGCCTCTGCGACCGAAATGGCATCGGAATTGTCGTGCGCGAGTTCCATCAGAACCACGAACTCGTCGCCGCCCAGCCTCGCGAAGGTGTCGGACTGACGCATACGGCCCCCTACCCGCCGCGCGATTTCCTCGAGCAGTCGATCCCCCGCCTCGTGGCCAAGCGTGTCGTTGACTGCTTTGAAACCATCAATGTCGAAAAGAAGCAGCGCAACCCTGCGCCCGTTTCGGGCTGCGGCGGCGAGGGTCTGCGACAATCGTTCCTGAAAATAGAGCCTGTTGGGAAGTCGCGTCAGTTGATCCTGTCCGGCAAGCTGTGCGACTTCCTCGATCTTTTCAGCAAGACGCCGGTTTGCCGACGCGATTCGACCCAGAAGGATCGACGTGTTGATAGTGTTGGCGACAAGCCCGAAGATGATCGTTGCCCCGAACAGCTGCTGGTCCTGCCAGTACGGGCTCGCCGCCAGGATCCACACCATGCTGAGCAGGGCGATGGCTGTCGCGAGAAACAGGTAGTGGCGTCCAAACCTCAGGCCCCATCCCACGGTCGTCAGGAAATTGAACCCGACGTACGCGGCGAACATGCCTCCGAAGGAAGCTACATACCCGCCAACGAGGTTATCCATCAGGATTGCGAGCCCCCTGCGGACGTGCGTCGGTGCAGGATTCAGGCGCACATGTATCGAATAGCCGATCGCATAGATGGGGAACACCACGGCAACGCCGACGATGCCAGCGGGCAGCTCGGCGAAACGCCCGATGACAATGAAGCCGAGCAGGCTGACCAAGGTACACCAAAGCCGAGTTCCGGCCTGTCCCAGCTCGAGGCTCTGGGCCGACTCCGGGCCGAGCCAGTGCCCAAGCGGCAGAACCCGATCGAGGATACCTTTGCGCTCGACCCGAATAGCGGTAAGACCGGCTTCCATGCTTTCGCGCCTGCCCCGTTCAGGGAAGCTGAATCTTGCCGCCGGGGGACTGTGGCACCACGATCGAGGAAGCGGCCTGGCGGCGTAGTTCCTGCAGTTCCCGGACGGTCCGCTCGATCGCCTCGTTGGCGAGCGAACCAAATTTCTCCGCGGCCTCTTCGAGCGACGCAGCGCCGATCTCGAAGGCGATGGGGATCGCGCCCGCGGGCGTCATCACCTGGGTATCACCGACGTAGACGACACCACGTCCGGCCTCCGGTTTGCCGTCGCGGGTCACTGGCGTGAGCCGCCGGATCGAGCCGATGCGCCGATCGGTAAACATTTCCTCGAGATAGAGTTTGTCGGGATCAAGCTTCAGCTCGGTGGATTTGAGTTCTGCCATGTTCCGGCTCCGTGAATCAAGCGCGCAGTGTAACGCTTTGCGCCGCAGGCGTCGCGCGCGCTGGCAGACTCAGGCGGGACTTTGCGCCACCGCCGAAAGCCGCAGAAGGGTTGCGCCGATCGTCGTGCGCAGCACCGCGTCCGCAAGACGGTCGAGCGGAGTCGGCTCTGCGTTCACGATGACGATGCGCGCCCCCGCCTGTTTTGCGATCGCGACTGCTCCGGCGATCGGGTACACCTGCAGGCTGGTGCCGACCGAAACGAACAGGTCGGCCTCGGCGGCTGCCCGCATCGCCCGGTCGATAACTTCCGGAACCAGCGGCTGACCGAAGGATATTGTGTCGCTCTTCAGAACTCCGCCGCACTGCTCGCAGGGCGGATCGGCTTCGCCCGCGCGCACGCGCTCCAGCGTCGCCTGCATCGGCCCCTTGCAGCCGCAAGACAGGCACACCACTGCGTGCAGCGTGCCGTGCACCTCGATGACGCGTCGGGGCGAATTCCCCGCCTTCTGATGCAGCCCGTCGATGTTCTGGGTGATGAGCGCATGGAGCTTGCCGCGCCGCTCGATCTCGACGATCGACAGGTGCCCCGCGTTGGGTTGTGCAGTCCACGCCGGATGCGCAAGGCGCGCCTGCCACGATTTCTTGCGGATTTCGGGGTCGGCAACGTAGTGGCGGATATCGGAGAGCTTCTCCGCCTGCGGGTCCTTCGTCCACACCCCCTCGGGTCCGCGGAAATCCGGAATGCCCGACTCGGTGGAAATCCCGGCGCCGGTGAGTACGACGATGTGCCTGGCTTGCTCAACCCAGGCGCAGACGGACTCGATCAATGGCCCGTTTGAGTTCAAGTCGACGTGGGCGCGCCAGCGCCTTAGCCTTTCCGGCTCCGACCTGATCGGCCAGGAAGCGTACCTTCAATCACTCCCAGGGCCGGCCGCGCGAGGTGATATTTGTTGCGCCCCGCGTGCTTCGCCTTGTAGAGCGCGGCGTCGGCCTGTTTGAGCAGCTCCTCGCCGGTCGTCTCGCCCCGCGTGAAGGCAATGCCGAAGCTCGTTGTCGCGCGCAGCGCCTTCGACTCGACGTGAAACTCCCTACGCATCGCATCGATGATCTTGTCGGCGATCGCGCGGGCATCCCCTTCCTCGCGCACGTCTTCGAGCAGAACGACGAATTCGTCCCCGCCCAGGCGCGCCACTGTGTCTGTTTCGCGCACGCACGCGTTGAGGCGCTCGGCGAACGCCTTGAGCAAGGCGTCGCCCGCCGCGTGCCCGAGAGCGTCGTTGATTTCCTTGAAATGGTCGAGATCGAGATAGAAGATCGAGATCAATTGCGCGTTCCTGCGCGCGCGGGCGAGCGCCTGCTCGAGCCGGTCGCCGAGGAGGTTTCGGTTAGGCAGGCCCGTAAGGCTGTCGTACTGCGCCGCGCGCTCCAGTTGTGCGCGGCTCTCGGCAAGATCGGCGTCCGCACGCTTGCGCTCGGTCACCTCCGCGTTCGTGCCGATGAGGCGCAGCGCCTGGCCGTCCGGATCGCGAGCTGTGACCTGCCCGTGGCTCTGGATCCAAATCCATAGGCCATCGTTCGTCATGACGCGATGCTCGGCACGAAAATACGGCGTCACGCCCTTGAGGGCATCGCGGATCAGGCGACCGAGATCCGGCTTGTCGTCCAGGTGCACTGATCGCTCCAGCGCTTCGAATGTAGTGCGGGTCGGAGCGGGCTTCCCGCCACGCATGACCGCCCACCGCTCGCTCAAGAACACTTCACCGGTCGCGATGTTCCAGTCGAACAGCGCGAGCTGCGAGCCTTCCAGCGCGAGACTGAGGCGTTGTTCGCTTTCGCGCAGCTTCTGCTCGGTGTGCTTGAGCGGGGTGACGTCACTCGCCAGAACGTAGAAGCCGGCAACGCTGCCGTCGGGGAGAACATCTGGAACGTAGCGAGCGTGCGTGTGCCGCGGCCGTCCGCCAAAGACGACGGGCAGGTCGAAGCTCACCGCCTTGCCGGCCAGGGCCTCGCGGATATATGGTTCGAGCAACGCGTAGGCTTCGCCGAGGACTTCGCGCATGGTGCGTCCCTGGACTTCCTCCGGCGCCATGCCGAACCACTCCCGATAGGTGGCATTCGCGTAGCGGTAGCGTTGTTCGGCATCGACGTACGAGATCAGCGCGGGCGTGTTGTCGGTGATCATCTCCAGCCGATGCGCGGTTTCCCGAAGCGCCGTAGCCGCTTCGTTGCGCTCCCGCATCAGCGCGTTGAAATCGGCAGCGAGATCGCCGATCTCGTTGCCGCCGCCGATCGGGACTTCGGGAACCGCGCCCGGATCGTTCCGGCTGCGGCGGATGGCTTGGTGTATGGCCAGCAGCGGGGCAAGCACCGAGCGCGCAGCGAGCCATATCAGCGGCGCGAGCACAAACGCCAACCCCGCCATGAATTCGAAAATGTGTTTCTGCGCTGCAGCGAACGGCGCGTACGCCTCTTCGACCGGCAGCGCCGCCACGAGCACCCACGGAACGCTCTGCAGGGACTTGTAGCTGAAAAGCGCGCGCGCGCCGCGGCTGTCGACGCTCTCTTCGGTGCCTTCCGCCTTGGCTGTCGCGTGGTCGAAGAACGGAGACGCGCCCGGGGCCGGGCCTTTCGTCATGATGCGATCCTTGTCGGCGGACATCACAATCAGTCGACTCCGCGTGAACAGCGCAAAGGATCCGGTCTTGCCGACGGGTGTCCGGTCGATGCTGCCGAGAAAATTCGATCGGAACAGATTGAGCGTGCCGGTCAGCACGCCCAGGACCTCGCCGCTTGGGCCCAATATGGGCACCCCGAGAACCACCTGCGGCTCCCCGTTCTGCCGACTGCGGTGCGGAGGCGAGACAACCGGCCGCCCACGGGTTAGCACCTCGCGAATCCAGGGACGGTCCCTCAAATTGCTTGCATCACGTCCCTTGTCGTAAGGCACCGCGGCGACGGTCATCCCGTTGGCGGCAATCACCGAAAGCGCATCGAACTCGCTGCTCACTCCCGGGCGGTTCTCGAGGTTTTTCTGCATCAGGCCCGGGCGATTGAGTTCCCGGGCCGGCAGCACTTTCGCCACACCGGCGAGCGCGTTCAACCGCAACAGAAGCGTCTGATCGAGGGCGTCGGCGACGCGCGACACGAGCGTGAATTGCTGGGATTCGAGTACCTGCCTCAATTCGGTTTTTAAGATACTCAGTTGAATCGCCGAGACGAGCGCAAACAGCGCGAGCACGGCCGCCGTCGCGATCAGGGTGACTTTCGATTTGATGCTCAGGGGCCTCACGCCGGCTCCGCCAAGCGCATGCGGTCGCCCCAATTCATGCACGCAACTTGAATCTTTGGATCTTTCCCGTCGCCGTCTTGGGGAGCTCCGAAATGAATTCGATCCAGCGGGGATACTTGTACGGCGCGAGCTTGTCCTTGACGCTCTGCTGCAGCGCCTGCTTGAGCGCCTCGTTTCCCGCCCGGCCGGGCTTCAGCACCACGAAGGCCTTGGGCTTGATGAGTTTGTTCTCGTCCTCGGCGCCGACGACCGCCGCCTCGAGCACCGCCTCGTGCGATACCAGCGCCGCCTCGACCTCGGCGGGGGACACGTAGATTCCGGAGACCTTGAGCATATCGTCAGACCGACCGCCGTAGACGAAATACCCGTCGCGGTCCTGGCTGTACTTGTCGCCGCTACGGGTCCAGCCTCCGGCGAAAGTCGTTCGGCTCTTGTCGCGGTTGTTCCAATACAGCGAGGCACCGGTCGGACCGCTGATCTGGAGTTCGCCCAGCTCGCCTTCCTTGACCGGGTTGCCCTGCTCGTCCACCAGGCGCAGCGCGTAGCCCGGCACCGCCTTGCCGGTGGTGCCGTAACGCACGTCGCCAGGGCGGTTGGACAGGAAAATATGCAGCATTTCGGTCGAACCGATGCCGTCCAGAATTTCCAGGCCGGTTCTTTCCTTCCAGGTCTTGGAGATGTGCGGCGGAAGGGCTTCGCCCGCGGAGACGCACAGGCGCAGCGCCAGGGTTTCCTTGCGCGGAAACTCCGGGTGAGCGAGCATCGCCGCGTAAAGCGTGGGCACGCCATAGAAGAGCGTCGGTTTCTTCTCGGTGAGACGTTTGAATACCGACGCGGGCGTGGGGCGCTCGGCCATCAGCAAGGCGGTGGCTCCGGTGGCAAGCGTAAAGGACAACGCATTTCCCAGACCGTAAGCGAAGAACAGCTTTGCTGCGGAGAAGACCACGTCGCTCTCGCGCAGCCCGAGCACGCCACGGGCATAGAGTTCGGCGGTCTCGACCATGCTCGAATGGACGTGTACCGTGCCCTTGGGCATCCCCGTCGAGCCCGACGAATACAGCCAGAAACAGGCGTCGTCGCACGTGGTGGGCGCGGGGGCAAACTGCCGATTGCCGCTCGCCAGCACCTCCCGGAACGCGGTGTGGCCGCCCGCTGCGGAGCCCGAAACGATCACGTGCTTCAGGAACGGCAGCGCCGCGCGCTTTTCGGACAGCAACTTCGCGAATTGCGGGAGCAGCGTCTCCGAGACGATCAGCGCCCGTGCGCGGCTGTCCGAGAGCATGTACTCGAAATCCCTGGGCGTGAGCAGCGTGTTCACCGCCACGGGCACGATGCCCGCCTTGATGCTGCCGAGAAACGCCGTAGGAAAATCGATGGTGTCGGTGAGCGCGAGCAGCACCCGGTGCTCCATCTCCAGGCCCAACGCCCGGAGCCCCGAGCCGAAGCGGTTGACACGCTCGGCGAGTTCACCGAACGTGTACTGCCCCGCGTCGTCGATGTACGCGAGCTTCGCGGCGCGGCCCGCGGCGAGATTGCGCTCGACGAGGTCGTACGCGGCGTTGTAGTCGCGGGGAATCCTGACTGCGGGCGGACTGGTCGAATGGTCGGCGCTGCTCAAGGACGTCACGTGACCCTCCTCCTTTCTTGGGGCTGCACGGCATTGTTCGCTCCCACGCGTGGAGCGTCAAGGCGCCCGATATCGAGGCCTCGGGCATAAGCGTGGACGGGGAAACCCAACCCTCCTCGCCGCTGGCATTCTTCCTCAATCCGGTCCGGCGCGGACCAATCTGCGGTACTGCGCCATGTGTCGAATGGCCTGGCGCGGCCGATGAAGTTGCTCGCAGAGAAGCGCCAGGTTGTAGTGGCAGTCCGCGAGCAGCGGATCGCGGTGCAGGGCCCGCTCGTACGCTTCAAGCGCCTCGCTCGGCCGGCCGAGATCTTCAAGGAGCACGCCGAGGTTGAACAGCAGCAGCGGGTCGCTGCCGCACGCCGCGATGGCCTGGCGGTAGACCCCTTCGGCCTCGGCGAAACGCCGGCCTTCGTGGAGCAGCCGGCCCAGATTGAGCTGTGCGTCCAGGTTTTCGGGCTCCGCCGCGATCGCCCGCCGATAGGCCTCGCGAGCTGCGGCCGGATCCCTGCTTTCCAGCCCGAGGCCTTGCGCGAACCAGTCAGGCGGCGCTGGAACATGGCGCTCCATCACTCTCAGGTCGCCCTCGGCCGGATTCCCGCCGAACGCGAGCAGGTACTGCCCGGAATCGGCCTGCCAGCGGCTGGCCCCTTCCTTCACCACGACACGATCGCCTTCGGCGCTAATTGCCAGCCCAGACAGCGGCATGGTCCCTGGGAGATGCCGCCGCAGTTCCTTGAGCGAGCGCGCGATGCGTTTCGGCGGCACCTTGGCCACCGCCAGCGCCTGGGCGGTGCGCAGAACGATCAGATCCTGGAACGAGAAGAGGTAGGTTCTGCGCGGACCGCGCGCCGGCGTGACGAACCCGGCCTTAACCAGGCTATGGATCGTGCTGCGCGGCAGGCCGAGCAGCCGCTCGACGTCTTGCACGCCGTACTGGTGCATGGCGGGCGGGACGGGCCTGCGGGCTACTTCCTTGCGGCCTTTTTCGCGGCAGGCTGGGGAGTTTCTGCCGCGCGCTTCGCCACCTTGCGCGTTTCAGCTTGCGCCTGCGGCGCACTCACCGGCGTCGATCTTTTCTCCAGGCTCGCGCGCAGCGCCTCCATGAGATCGATGACCTGCCCCGTGCCCTCGGGCTCCTCGGGCATCGTGATCTCCTGCCCTTCGACTTTCTTCTGCACCGCGGCTTCGATGCGCTCGCGCACGTCGTCCTTGTAGGCGTCCGGATCGAACTTCTCCGAGGCCTGCTGCTCGATTAACTGCTGGGCGAGCTTGAGCTCCGCGTCCTTCACTTCGGTCTTCGGGATCTCGATCTCCTTGATCGACCTGACCTCGCCGGCGTAGAGCAGCTGCTGCATGACCAGGCCGTCTTCCACCGGACGGATCATCACGATGTACTGCTTGCCGCGCGCCGCCCAGCGGCCGAGCGCGCAACGGTTTGTCTCGCGCAGCGCCTTGGTCAGGAGCGCATAGGGCTTGGCGCCACCTTTGTCCGGTGCGAGGTAGTAGGCCTTGTCGAAGTACACCGGGTCGATCGAGTCGATCGGCACGAACTCCGCGATTTCGGCGGTGTGCGTGCCGGCCTCCTCCAGCGCCTTCAGCTCCTCGGGGGTGAACATCACGTACTGGTCCTTTGCGAATTCATAGCCCTTCGCCATGTCCTCGCGGGCGACCGCGACCTCTTCCTTCACGCACAGGTACTGCTGCTTGAGCCGCGATCCGCAGCCCTTGTGCAGCAGGTTGAACGAAATCGCGCGGCTCGCCTCGGTGGCGGAAAAAAGCTTCACCGGAATGGACACGAGTCCGAACGAAACCGTCAGCGATGCGATCGATCGAGCAGCCATGCGAGCCTCCAATAGTCGGTCATTCCCAGGGCGGCGAGGGATCCGCTCATCGATCTGCCCACGCAGAAGCGGATACTTCGCACTCCAGCTTCGAAATCCCGGTTAAGCCCTTGTTGTCAAAGGGGGGTCGATTCTACGCTTTCGCGCGCCCGAGCGCACCTTCCAGGCTCTGCTTGCGGCTCAAGGCGTCGCCCCAGCGGTCGCCCCCGGCCAGTCGCCCGGCGAAATTCGCGATCCTGAAATCGAGCGGGTGCGCCTGGGCAAGCTCTTCCCAGGTGAGCGGCATCGATATAGGGGCCCCGGGCGCGCCTCTCGGCGAGTAGGCGGCATTCAGGGTCTTGCCGCGAACGTTCATGTTGTAGTCCATGAAAATCTTCCCGGTCCGCTTGGGAACGCTCCACTCCACGGTGACATCCTTCGGGTACTGGCGCACCAGATGCCGCCCGACCAGCTCGCTCACCTTGCGTGCCGCTTCGAAGTCGAGCGTGCGCTTGACGGGCACGAAGACGTGCAGCCCGGTCTTGCCCGAAGTCTTCACGATGGGTTCGAGTTTCATGCTCTGCAATACCTCGCGCAGGTGAAACGCGACTTCCTTTCCTTTCTCGAAGGCGACCGTGTTCAGCTCGGGCTCCTCTCCGGGGGCTTCCTTGCCCGAATAGATGTAGGGATCGATGTCGAATACGACGTAGTCGGGGTAGTTGAGCACCGAGCTCTCGAGAGCCGCGAGCGAGCTCGAAAAATCCGTGCTCGAGCTTGCGGCGTCCGAGCCCGGCTTCGCGCGCGAGTGCCAGACGTGGAACTCGAGCGTGCCCGACTGGGCGAGCCACAGAAGCGTCGCGAGGTTGTTGCACACAAGGTAGTCCTGTCGCTCGTCCTTGTGCTCCGAGAAGATCGTGATCGATTCGGTGAACTCCGGCAGCTCGTGATCCCAGTGCTTCTGGTAGAAGCGCTCGCCGCCTATGCCCGCGGGCATCCGGATCATGGTGAGCGGCCGGTCCGCGAGGTGCGGGAGCATCAAGGGCGAGACCCAGGCGAGATAGCGCAGCAGGTCGCGCTTGGTCACCGCGGGCTGCTTGAGCGCAATGTCGGCGGGCCAATACACGCGATCCAGGTTGGTAAGCCGAATCTGGTGCGCGCCCACCGCGATCGGGAAAGCGGCCCTCTTGTTGTCGAGCTGCTGCAGAACCTGATCGACCGGCGTGTTGGCGGGCCGGCTCGCGGCGGCGACCTTGCGGTTGGGCTCTGTTCGCCGCACGCTCTTCGGGTCGACATCCTCTCGCAGCCGGAGGAACACCGGGGCGCGAAGCATTCCATCGGCGGTCCACTCCTGGAATTTCACTTCGGCGACGAGCTCAGGTCTGACCCAGGTCGTCGGGCTGTGGAGATCGGGCTTTTCGTCGAAGGGACAATCGGTGATTTTCAGGGCGTCGCAGCGCTCCGTGACCTGCGCGAGGGTGCGCTCGTCGAATCCGGAGCCCACGTGCCCGCAATAGTGGAGCTTTGCCCCGCTCCAAGTGCCGAGGAGCAGCGCCCCGAGCGGCTCGCGCGAGCCCTTGCCACTCGTCACACCGCCGACGACGAACTCGCCGCTTTGCGTGGACTTGACCTTCACCCACGCCGCCGAGCGTCGGCCGGCCTCGTATCTTCCGTCCTTGCGCTTGGCAATGACGCCTTCGAAGCCGCTCGCGAGCGCCGCCTTGTAAAGCGCTTCGCCGTCCTCTTCGGCGTGGACCAGCTGAACGTGCGGAGTCGGAAGCAGGCACTGGGCGAGCCAGCGCCGCCGCTCTAGGTACGTCGCCCCGCGCACGCCGACCCCGGCGAAGTGCAGGAGGTCGAAGCAGTAGAGCACCACCGGCGTTTTCCGGTCGGCGAGCGCGATCTCGCGCTCCGTTTTCAGCTGGACGCGATTCTGGAGCTCGTTGAAAGACGGCCTCCCCGTCTCGTCGAAAGCGACGATCTCTCCGTCGAGCACCATGCCCTTCACCATCTGCAGCGCGAGCTCCGAGACGAGCTGCGGGAACGAGGGCGTCAGATCGAGCCCGCGCCGCGAGCGGAGCTTGACCTCCTTGCCGTCGATGAATGCGAGCACCCGGTAGCCGTCGAGTTTCGGCTCCCACATCCAGTCGGCATGATTGAAGGGCGCCTCGCGCAGTTCGGCGAGCATGGGCGCAAGTTTGGCAGGCATCGCCTCCGGCTCGCCCGCGGGCGTGAGCCGCGCGGCCGGAATCCGGCGCACCGGCATGGCCTTGAGATCCGCGACCGCCATGCCGGAGAGGACCGAGCGGTTCTGCACGGTCACGTCCGTTTCCGTCGCGAACCGGTCCTTGTGCTTGATGAGGAGCCAGTTCTTCTTGTCCGACATTCGAACCAGGGCAAACGAACCCTTCAGCTTCTCTCCGCGAAGGAGCACGCTGAGCTTGCCCTTTTCCAGTTCCTCCCTCACACGGCGCTCGGCCCCGGCCCGGTCGTGGAACCAGTGTTCGCTGCCCTCGTCGGGCGTGTACACGCCGCAATCCCAGACGATCACTTCGCCCGCGCCGTACTGCTTGGGCGGAATCACGCCCTCGAACGATGCGTACTCGTAGGGGTGGTCCTCGGTCTGCGCCGCCAGGCGCTTTTGACCGCGGTCGAGCGACGGGCCCTTCGGAACGGCCCAAGACTTGAGGACTCCGTCGCATTCGAGCCGGAAGTCGTAGTGAAGCTGGCGCGCCGAATGCTGCTGGACGACGAAGAGCAAGGGCCCCGTGCCCGGGGCGGGGGCAGGCGCGGGCGCAGGCTCGGGGGTCGCGTCGAATACGCGCTTTTCGCTGTATTCGCGCAGGGCCGCTTCAGCCCCCGCTGCCTGAACTCCAGCCTTGGCGGGACGACGGGTGCGTTTGATTATGGATGAGGGAGGAGCCAAGAGAACCTTCCCGCTATGCTTGGTCGACGCAATTCTAGGAGCAAACTCAACACCGCTGTTGGCGTGCTATCGTGGAGCGGTCGAACGGCACCAAGTATCTTCGCATGCGCCTGCTGGCGGGAACGAGCGGCTTTTCCTACAAGGAATGGCTGGGCAAGTTCTACCCGGAGAAGCTCCCGGGAGACGCGATGCTGCGCTACTACGCCGAGCGCTTCGCGACGGTCGAGATCAACAACACGTTTTATCGCATGCCGGCGGAGGCGATGCTGTCCAACTGGGTGAAGGAGGTGCCCGCTCATTTCACCTTCACCCTCAAGGCGCCCCGCCGAATCACGCACGAAAAACGCCTGCGCGAAGCCGATCAGGACGTGGCCGAGTTCCTGCGGCGGGCGCAGGCGCTCGGGGACAAGCTCGGTGTGATCCTTTTCCAGCTGCCGCCTTTTCTCAAGAAGGACCTGCCCCGGCTGAAGAGCTTTCTCGCCCTGCTGGCGCCCGGCGCGCGCGTCGCTTTCGAGTTCCGCAACGAGTCATGGCAGGACACCGAAGTGCACGAGACCCTTCGGGGCCACGGAGCAATGCTGTGCGTCACCGACACCGACCAAGGCGACACACCGTTCGTTTCCACCTCGGACCACGGCTACCTGCGCCTGCGGCGGACCTGCTACGACGACGCCGACCTGCGCGCCTGGGTCGGCAAGATCGCGGCGCAGCCTTTGACCCGCGCATACGTCTATTTCATGCACGAAGACGACGCACTGGGCACTCGCTGGGCGGCGCGCCTGAACGAGCTGTGGCGCGAAGCGCAAGGATCGTGATGGTCGGGAACTCCGCCGTTCAATAGCCGACCGCGGCCCCGTCGCTGCGCGGATCGGCGCCGCCGATTCGCATCCCGGAGACGGGATCGATCGTGATTCCGTGCGCATGCCCCGCGAGCTCGCACCAGTCGGGCCAGCGATTTACGGCGTGCCCGCGCCGCCCGAGCTCGCGCAGCGTGGCCTCGGGGTAGCGTCCCTCGATGTTGAGCAGGTCGCGCGGCTCCCCAATGGCGAAGCGCCCGGACAGCCAGCGGGGCAATTCGAGCGTTTCCTGGATGTCGAAGCCGAAGTCGATCAGCCGCACGTAGCTCTGCAGGTGAATCTGCGGCTGGCCGTCGGCGCCCATGCAGCCCAGCACCTGCCAGGGCTCGCCGTCGCGCAGGGCAATCGACGCAATCAGCGTGTGCATCGGACGCTTGCCCGGCTCGAGCCGGTTGGGGTGCTGCGGATCGAGCGAAAAGTACGCCGAGCGGTTCTGCAGCACGATGCCGGTGTCGCCCGCGACCACGCCCGAACCGAACGTGAAATAGAGGCTTTGGATCAGCGCGGCCACGTTGCCCTCCTTGTCCACTGCGCAAACGAACACGGTGTCGCCGGCGAGCGTGCCGTGGGAGAAAACCAGGTCCCAGGGAAGCGTGCGATCGGCGCGGATCAGACGCCTTCGCTCGGCGGCGTAGGGCTTCGAGATCAAGCGCTCGACCGGAACCGGCTGAAACTCTGGATCGGCGAGGAGCCGGTCACGGTCGTGATAGGCAATCTGTTTCGCCTGCACGAGCAGGTGCGCGAGCTCCGGGCCGAGCGGATCCATCGTTTCGATCTTTTGTGGCTCGATGAGGTTCAGCATCTCGAGCACCGTGAAGCCCTGAGTCGGCGGGGGTGTCTCGAGGATCTCCACGCCGCGGTAGGTCCCCGAGAGCGGTTCGCCCCAGCTCGCGCGCTGAGCGCCAAGGTCCGTCTCGTCGAAGAACCCGCCCCCGGCGCGCGCAAAGCCTGCGAGCGAGCGCGCCGTTTCCCCGCCGTAGAACCCTTCGTGCCCGGCGGCAGCGATCCTTTCCAGAACGAGTGCAAGTCCGCGATTGACGAGCTTGTCGCCGGCACGCGGCGCGGTGCCACTGGGGGTAAACAATGCAAGAGCATGCGCATTCAGCGCGTTTTCGCCCGCACACAGTTCGATCCAGCGCGCAACCCGCCCGGTCACCGGAAATCCCTCGCGCGCGTATCCAATCGCATCGGCGAGATCCCGCGCGAGCGGCAGGCGGCCGTATTCCTCGTGTGCCGCGCACCAACTCGCGACCCCGCCCGGAACGGAGAGCGTTGCGGGAAGAAAACCGCGCAGCGGAATTTCGTTCATGCCGCGCGAGCTGAACCAGTCGATGTTTCCGCTCCTCGCGGCGCGCCCGCCGCCGTTCAAGTGGCGCACGCGGCGCGCTTGGGCGTCGTAGATGAGCCAGAAGGCGTCGCCGCCGACGCTGGTCATGTGCGGATAGAGGACAGCGAGCGCAGCTCCCGTTGCGATCGCCGCGTCCACCGCCGAGCCTCCAGCGCGCAGCGCGTCCACTCCCGCGGCGGAGGCGAGGGCATGTGGCGAGGCGACCAGTCCGTTCGGTGCGAAGGTCGGCGGCCTGCCGGTGTCAACGGCGAACATATCGCCCGGATTCTACGCGGGTGCGCCGCGGAATTGCTTGCGCTATCCTTGCCGCATTCGAAAGGAATCCCTGCATGAAAACCCTGCATAGTTACCTCGGCGGCCGGTGGATCGAAGGATCGGGCACCCGACAGACGCTCGTAAATCCCGCTACCGAGGAGGCGCTTGCTCAAGTCTCGAGCGAAGGCCTCGACCTCGCCGCGGCGCTAGCGCACGCTCGCCGCAAAGGCGGACCCGCGCTGCGCGCGTTGAGCTTCGCCGAGCGTGGGATGCTCCTCAAGGAGATGGCGAAGGCGATCCAGGCGCACCGGGACGAGCTGCTCGATCTCGCGGTCGCCAACGGCGGTAACACCCGATCCGATGCGAAGTTCGATGTGGACGGCGCGATCTTCACGCTCCAGACCTACGCCGAGTTGGGCGCTTCGCTGGGCACTGCGAAATTCCTGATCGAAGGCGAAGGCGTGCAGCTTGGCCGTTCGCCGCGATTTCACGGCCAGCACGTGAGCGTGCCGCGCCACGGCGCCGCAGTGCACATCAACGCATTCAATTTTCCGGCTTGGGGATTGGCGGAGAAAGCCGCCGCTGCGCTTCTCGCCGGGATGCCCGTGCTCTCCAAGCCCGCGACCAGCTCGGCGATGGTTGCGCACCGCGTGATGGAGATCCTTGTCGAGAAGAAAGTGTTGCCCGAAGGCGCCCTCTCGCTTCTCGTCGGTGCGCCTCGCGACCTGCCGGCCTTGCTCGGCGCCCAGGACGTGCTCGCCTTCACGGGCTCCGGCGACACCGGCGCCCGCATCCGCGCGCTGCCGAACGTCATCCGCGAGTCGGTGCGCGTCAACATCGAAGCGGACAGCCTCAACGCCGCGGTGCTCGGGCCCGACGCCGAGCCGGGCGGCGACATGTACGAGACGTTCTTGAAAGACGTGCTGCGCGACATGACGCAGAAGGCCGGTCAGAAGTGCACGGCGATCCGGCGCGTGCTCGTGCCAGAGGCGCACGCCACCACTGTTCGCGACGACCTCGCCGAGGGCCTCAAAGCCGTGCGCGTCGGCAACCCGGCCCTGGAAGAAACGCGCATGGGGCCGCTTTCCTCAGGTAGCCAGCTCGCGGACGTTCGCGAAGGCGTCGGCAAGCTCGCCGACGAAGGAAAGACGGTGTTCGGCAGCGCCGCACCGCTCGGAGACCGAGGTTTCTTCATTTCGCCGGTGCTGATGGAATTCGCCAAGGACTCCCCCGCTCTCGCCGTGCACGCGCGCGAAGTGTTCGGTCCGGTGGCGTCGTGTCTACCTTACTCGGGCAAGGGCGTCGACGCCGCCGCGATTGTCGCGCGCGGCAACGGCGGTCTCGTGTCGTCGGTGTATTCCGAGGACGCGGCGTTTCTGGAAGAAATTGTCGCGGGCATCGCGCCCTATCACGGGCGGCTTTTCCTCGGCCATCCGAAGATCGAGCTGTCGCCGGGGCCTGGAACGGTGCTCCCGCAGCTCGTCCACGGCGGCCCGGGGCGCGCCGGCGGCGGCGAGGAGTTGGGCGGAGCCCGCGGCCTTGCGCTCTACATGCAGTGCGTGGCGCTCGAAGGTTCGCGGCTGGTGATTCAGAAGCTGATTGGGGCGC
>JBGQFD010000003.1:0-80131 GCA_041496705.1 Gammaproteobacteria bacterium
CGACCCCGGCCGAGTTGCGCAAGGCAATGGAAGAAGCCATCCGCTCGCGCAAGCCCACGCTCATCAATGCCGTCATCGATGAAACCGCCGGCACCGAAAGTGGCCGCATCACGAGCCTGAATCCGAGCGCGAAAAAGAAATAAATCAGGCCGTTGAGCAAGGGCAGGTAGCCTTTCATCTGCAGCAGAATTTTTGGAGATCAGAATGGAAGCTCTCAAGGGAGTTCGAATCCTGGACATGACCCATGTCCAGGCCGGTCCGACGTGCTCCCAGCTCCTCGCCTGGATGGGAGCGGACGTCATCAAGTTCGAGAACCCGCAGGGCGACGCGACCCGCGGGCAGTTGCGCGACGTGCCCAACGCCGACTCGCTCTACTTCACGATGCTCAACTGCAACAAGCGCTCGATCACCGTGAATATGAAGTCGGCCGAGGGCAAGCAGGTGTTCGTCGACCTGCTGAAGAAGTGCGACATCATCATGGAGAACTTCGGGCCCGGCGTGCTCGACCGGCTGGGCTTTACGTGGGAAAAGATCCACCAGCTCAATCCGCGCACCGTGATGGGCTCGATCAAGGGCTTCGGCTCGAGCGGACCTTACGCTGACTTCAAGGCCTACGAGAACGTGGCGCAGGCGATGGGCGGCTCGATGAGCACCACCGGCGTACCGGACGGGGCGCCGTTCGTCACCGGGGCGCAGATCGGCGACTCGGGCACGGGGCTGCATCTTGCGATCGGCCTGCTCGCCGCGTTGCACCAGCGCGACCGGACAGGCGAAGGTCAGTATGTCGAGGTGGCGATGATGGACGGGGTCATGAACCTTTGCCGGGTGAAGTTCCGCGACCATCAGCGCCTCACCCGGGGCGACATGCCGGAGTATTCCGTGCCGACCTACAAGGGCATGGGCGATGTGCCGCGCGCCGGCAACGACTCCGGCGGCGGCCAACTCGGCAACGCCATCCACTGCAAGCCGCACGGCGCGAACGACTGGCTCTACATCGTGGTGCAGGAAGCGGTGTGGAATGCACTCGCCAAGCGCATTGGACCCGACGTGCACATTCCCGAACTCGCCACCGATGCGCGCTTCTCCACGATCGGCGAGCGACGCAAGAACCAGCAACTGATGTGGACGCTCATCAACAAGTTCGCCGAGAAGTACACGAAGCGCGAGCTCATGGCGATCCTCAATCCGCTCGACGTGCCCTGCGGGCCGATCATGAGCACCGAGGACCTCGCCACCGACGAGCACGTGCGCGGTCGCGACATGTGGGTCGAGCTCGACCATCCGCAGCGCGGCAAGTGGTACAACGTCGGCATGCCGATCAAGCTTTCGGCGTCGCCCGCGGTCATCAAGCGCAGCCCGACGCTCGGAGAGCACACCGACGAGATCCTCAGGGAAGTGCTTGGCTACGACGGGGGAAAGATCGCGAGCCTGAAGCAAGCGGGTGCGTTCTCGGTGCCCCCGAAAAAGGCGGCGTGACCATGAAAATAGCGATTGTCGGCCAGCAAGACTTTGGCAAGGCGGTCCTTGAGGCCTTTCTCGCGCGCGGCGACCAAGTCGCCGGCGTCTTTTGCGCGCCGGAAAAGGAGGGCGCGAAGGCCGACGTCCTCAAGGTTGCCGCCACGGAGAAGGACGTCAGGGTTTTCCAGTTTTCTTCCCTGCGTAACAAGGAAGCCCAGGACGCGATGCGTTCGCTTGGCGTCGACCTGAGCGTCATGGCCTTTGTGCTGCAGTTCGCGCCGCAGGAATTCGTGAACATCCCGAAGAAAGGCACGATTCAGTACCACCCGTCGCTGTTGCCCAAGTACCGGGGCCCGAGCTCGATCAACTGGCCGATCATCCGCGGGGACACCAGGACGGGACTCTCGATCTTCCGGCCGAACGACGGGCTCGACGAGGGCCCGGTGATCCTGCAGAAGGAAACCCCGATCAGCGCAGAGGACACACTCGGGAGCGTCTATTTCGAGCGGCTCTTCCCCATGGGCGTCAAGGCGATGCTCGAAGCGGCCGACCTGGTGGTGGCCGGCAAGCACCGCGAGACCGTTCAGGACGAAACCCAGGCGAGCTACGAAGGCTGGTGTCGGGTAGCCGAGGCCCGGATCAATTGGGCGAGCCACGTCGACTTCATCTACAACCTGATACGCGGCTGCAACCCTGCACCGGGTGCGTGGACGACGTTGGGCGGAAAGAAATTGCAGATTTTCGACAGCCGCAAGCGCCTGTTTCGCACCTTCGGTGCCGTCAAAGGCAAGGTTGGCGAGATTTCGGAAATCACCGGCACTAGCCTGTTTGTCACTGCCCAGGGTGGCCGCATAGAGATTCTCAAGGCGAAGCACGAAGACGGCAAGAAAGTTTCCGCCGCTGAACTGGTCGCCCAGCACGGCTTGACTCCCGGCACGCTGCTCGGCGGCTGAGCGGGCGGGCCGCTGCCCGGCGGCGGCGGCGCCGATTTCTCGTCCCAATCCGACATCGGCCCGCTAGGCCGCGTGTCGCGCCATCGCTTGGAAGATTTGACTGTCTCGACCGTTACTGCAAAAATGCGGCCTAGGCTTCTGTTTATTAAGTAACTTAGGAATCTCTTGGTTTTCGAGAGCTTGACGCGGCCTGTGCTCGACTCTGCCCGGAATTGCCACCGGTGCGCGTTGCGTGCGACGGTCTGTGAAGCTCAAGGACTGTAGAGGGTAGCGTAAAATGCAGGGGCGAATCGGGGCGGGAACCCCCATAAATAACAATAAAAACAAACGGGAGAAGTAATGCGCAAAGCGGACTTCTGGAAGAAGGACTGGTTTTTCAGTCTGGCCGTGACGCTTATCCTCCTGTTCATGGGCGGGACACAGCTGATCCAGGGGTTGGAGCGTTCCGCCTACGACTGGGCCCTGGGCGCGACTTCGCGCACGCCTTCGGACAAGATTGCCGTGATCGCGATCGACGAAGTCAGCATCGCCAATATCGGGCGTTTCCCGTGGCCGCGCGACAAGCTGGCAACAATGATCGATCTGCTGGCGGGTGCCAAGGCGAAAGTCATCGGCAGCACGATACTGCTGAGTGAGCCTCAGCTTGACCCGGGTCTGGCTTACGTCAACAGGCTGCTGGAGACTTACGGCAAGCTGGTTCCTCCCTCGGTGGACCTGAGCGCTGCGCCGAAGAATCTGGCGCCGGAACTGGTGCAGATCGGCGCCCTGTTGCACGAGGCCGAGACCAAGCTCAACACCGATCGCATACTTGGGGAAAGCTTTGCGCGGGCGGGTAACGTAGTCCAGTCGATGGTTTTCGAAGTGCGTGAACCCCAGGGCAAACCCGACAAGCCTCTGCCCGACTACGTGCTGAAGAACAACCTCGCAGTGGCAAGCAAGGGGAACGAAGAGTTGCCGCCCCAGACCGCCGCGGTGCAGATTCCCATCGAAGTCATAGGCAAGGCGGCCTCGGGACTCGGTCACCTGAATCAGTTGCGTGATGTGGACGGGACCGTAAGAACCGAACCGCTGGTGCTCGCGTACTTCGACCAGATGTACGCCTCGCTTTCCATGATGCTGGTCGCGAAATACCTCAACCTCGCCCCGACCGATATCAAGGTCACCCTGGAGCAGGGTGTCGCGCTGCAGAAACTGCGGATCAAGACCGATCCGTCGCTGCAGATGCAGATGTACTTTTACAAGGATCGGGACGGCAAACCCGCGTTCCAGGTCGACTCGTTCTACGACGTCATCAGCGGGAAGCTGCCGGTCGACAAGTATCGGGACAAGATCGTCCTGATCGGCGCCACCGCAGCGGGCCTTGGCGAAACTCCCGCCACGCCGATATCTTCCGCAATGCCGCCGGTCCTGACGCTTGCGCACGCGGTGTCGTCGATTCTGCAGGAGCATTTTTTCGTCGTGCCGACCTGGGGATGGATGGTCGAGATGCTCGTGTTTCTCCTGATTGCCGCCTACCTGGTCACGTTGCTGCCGCGGCTTTCGGCGGGCATGGGCGCGGGGGTCACCGCGGCGATTGCCGCACTGCTCATCGGGGCCCATTTCGTGCTCATGACAGGCCAGGGCCTGTGGCTGCATTTCATGCACGCGCTCGCCCTGTTGGTAGTCGGACACGTGTTGCTGATCACCAAGCGCTTTGTCATGACCGAAAGGGGCAAGGAAGTTTCCGACGCAGAGTCGGCCGGGAATGCGCGGATGCTCGGCCTCGCTTTCCAGGGACAGGGGCAGCTCGACATGGCGTTCGACTATCTCCGCAAGGTGCCGCTCGACGACGGCGTGATGGACATTCTTTACAATCTCGCACTGGATTTCGAGCGCAAGCGGCAATTCAACAAAGCCGAGTCGGTGTTCGGCTACATGGCCGGGTACAACCCGAATTTTCGGGACCTCGAAGCTCGCTTGTCTCGCGCCAAGCACATGTCGGAGACCGTCATTCTAGGAGGCGGGCAAAGCCATCCCGGCGGCAGCCTCGCCCTTGGCGGAGGCACCGAAAAGCCCATGCTCGGCCGCTACCAGGTGGAAAAGGAACTCGGCAAGGGTGCGATGGGTGTCGTATACCAGGGAAGGGATCCGAAGATCCAGCGCGTGGTTGCCATCAAGACCATGGCGCTTTCCCAGGAATTCGAGGCCGACGAGCTTGCCGAGGTCAAGGAACGGTTCTTCCGGGAAGCCGAAACGGCGGGCCGCTTGAGCCACCCGAACATCGTGACCATATTCGACGCCGGCGAGGAGCATGATTTGTGCTACATCGCCATGGAACTTCTCAAGGGCAAGGATCTGGTTCCATTCACTAAGCCGGGGCAGACCCTGCCGATCGACAAGGTCGTATCGATCGTCGCCCGCGTTGCCGACGCACTCGGCTACGCGCACCGGCAGAACGTCGTGCACCGCGACATCAAGCCGGGCAATCTGATGTACGAGCTCGAAAACGACGTCCTGAAAGTAACGGATTTCGGTATCGCCCGAATCACCGATTCCTCCAAGACCAAGACCGGAATGGTGCTGGGTACGCCGTCGTACATGTCGCCTGAGCAGCTGTCGGGCAAGAAGATCGACGGACGCAGCGACTTGTTCTCGCTGGCCGTGAGTCTGTATCAGCTCGCCTGCGGGAAGCTCCCGTTCGAGGGCGACTCCATGGCGCAACTGATGTACAAGATCGCCAATGAGAACGCGCCGGACATCTTGCAGTACAACCCCTTGCTGTCTCCCGCCCTTGTGGCATTTCTCGACAAGGCGATGTCCAAGGAAGCGGATCAGCGCTACCAGACCGGCGAGGAATTCGCCGCCGCACTGCGGGCCTCTGTCGGTGGCATGGCTACCGCCGGAACGGGTGTGGACTTCAGCCTCTGAGACCTATTGCCGTCATGGACCTCTCGGGGGTATTTGAGATTGCGAGTTGCACCGATTCCGGCATGGTGAGGTCGCACAACGAGGACTCGATTGCTTCGGACGAAGGAAAAGGACTAGTGGTCCTTGCCGACGGGATGGGAGGCTACAACGCGGGCGAGGTGGCGAGTGGCATGGCCACGACGGTGCTCGTGACCGAGATTCAGCAGTTGCTCGAGCAGCAAGAACCTTTCCAGCTCGATGAGCAAACCGGTCAGCCGCTCGCCCAAAGACTGCTGCGAGAACAGATCGCCAAGGCGAATACGTCGATCTATCAAGCTGCGCAGAGCCAGCCGCAATACGCAGGGATGGGGACGACCCTGGTGGTTGCGCTGTTCTACGACAACAGAATGACGGTTGCCCACATCGGAGATTCGCGCCTGTACCGGTTGCGCGGCGACGAGTTTCGGCAGATCACCAAGGACCACTCGCTACTGCAGGAGCAGATCGACAGCGGGATGATCACGCCGCAGCAGGCCAAGCTTTCGCAGAACAAGAATCTGGTGACGCGGGCGCTGGGCATCGACCCCGCCGTGGAGGCGGAAATCCACGAGTACGAGACGCTCCCCGACGACATTTATCTGCTCTGTTCGGACGGCCTTTGTGATATGGTGAGCGACGAGGATATAGGGATGGCCTTGCAGACCCTCGGTGCCAATCTCAGGTTGTGCGCGCAGCAACTGGTTCAGATGGCCAACGACAACGGCGGCCGAGACAATGTTTCTGTAATCCTGGTTCGGGTGCGCAAGGGCTACTCTGCGCAGCGCGGGCCGCTTTCCAGGTTCTTGGGTTGGTTTAAATAGTTAGAGCAGAAGGAACTGCTATGGCGAAGCTGATACTCAGCATGGACGGCCTGGTCCTCAAGGAAATTACCCTGACCAAGGAACGTACCACCATCGGCCGCAAGCCACACAACGATATTCAGATCGACAACCTCGCCGTCAGCGGAGAGCATGCCGTGATTGTCACGATCCTGCAGGACTCGTTTCTCGAGGATCTGGGCAGTACCAACGGAACCGTGGTTAACGGCCAGCCCGTGAAGAAGCATTTTCTGCAGAGCAACGATGTCATCGAGCTCGGCAAGTACAAGCTCAAGTACGTAAACGAGGCTCCCGCGGGGCAAGCCAAGGCGGCAGATTTCGAAAAAACCATGGTGCTTCGCCCTGGTGCGGTCAAGCCCGTAGCGTCGCCTGCTCCTGCGGCTTCCCCGGTCGCCCACGAGGCGGCTCCTGCGAAGAATTTCGGGGACACGCTCGTCAATCAGGGCGGCGCGACGCCGAAACTGGGGACAGCCGGACAGCTGAACGCGGCGGCACTGCAACTTTTGTCCGGAGCCAATGCAGGCAAAGAACTCGAGCTCACCAAGCCGCTCACCACGCTCGGAAAACCCGGGGTTCAGGTCGCTGTGATTACCCGACGGCCGCAGGGCTATTTCATCACCCACGTCGAGGGCGCGAGCTTTCCGGTGGTAAATGGCAAGCCGCTCGATGCCCAAGCCCATTCCCTGAACGACCATGACGTCATCGAGCTGGCCGGGGTCAAGATGGAGTTTTTCCTCAAGACCTGAAATTTCTCGGTCTGCCGAGATCTGGCCCAGGGAGGGAGCCTGAAGCAGCATATAGTTCGGATCGCGCTCGGTCTGCTGGTCGTGCTGGTGTTTCTGGGCCACGCCGCCAGGCTCTATCAAGTCGGGTTCATCACCCGGCTGGACAACATCATCTATGACTACCGGCTGCGGCTCACCATGCCGGGCACCGTCGATGACCGGATCGTCATTCTCGACATCGATGAAAAGAGCCTGGATCCGCGCGCGCTCGGCCGCTGGCCGTGGGGTCGGGACAAGATTGTCGGCCTGTTGCAGAAGCTGCTCGACAAGCACGGGATGGCGATCGTCGGATTCGACGTGGTGTTCGCCGAGCCCGACGAGAGTTCCGGGCTGCCCGTACTGGAGACCTTGGCCAAATCAAGGCTCAAGGACATCGGTCCATTCCAGGCGGCCCTGAACGAACTCAGACCGCAGCTCGACCACGACGCCTTGTTCGCGAAGTTCGTCAAAGGGCGTCCGATAGTCCTCGGCTACTATTTCAGCAGCGAGGACAATGCGGTTCGAAGCGGGTCCATACCCGCCCCGGTCCTCCCTGCGGGGACCTTTTCGGGCCGACCCATTGCGTTCACGAGCTGGAAGGGCTACGGGGCTAATCTCCCGGAATTCCAGGCGAACATCGCCAACGCCGGACACTTCAATCCCGTGGTGGACGAAGATGGGGTATCGCGGCGGGTGCCGATGCTGGGGGAATTCCAGGGAAGCTACTATGAATCCTTGTCCCTCGCGATGGTGAGGGTGCTGCTCAACTATCCCAAGGTGGTGCCCGGGTTTCCGACGGATCGTTTCATCAACAGGGGTTATCCGGGTCTGGAGTGGCTGGAAGTCGGCCCATTGAGAATCCCTGTCGACGAAAACGTCAGTACCCTGATTCCTTACCGCGGCCCCAAGGGCAGCTTTCCCTACGTGTCGCTGTCCGACGTGTGGTTCGACCGGGTTCCGGCGGAGAGGCTCAAGGGAAAAATTGCCCTGGTCGGTACTTCGGCTCCCAGTCTGGTCGACTTGCGCTCCACGCCGGTGGGAGGGGTGTTTCCCGGAGTGGAAGTGCACGCAAACCTGATCGCCGGGATGCTCGACCGCACGCTCAAGCAGAAGCCGCCCTACGTACTGGGGGCGGAGGTCATCCTCCTGCTGGTGGGCGGGGTGGTGCTTTCCATCCTCGTCCCGTTCCTGTCGCCATTGCGCGCGACGCTCGTGTCGTTGCTGGCTTTGCTGATGATCACCGGGCTTAACCTCGCGGTCTGGACATGGGCCGACCTGGTATTACCCCTGGCGGCGAGTTTGCTGATGACCGCGGCCTTGTTCGGGCTGAGCATGTCCTACGGGTATTTCGTCGAGGACCGGTCAAAGCGGCAGATTAAGGCACTGTTCGGGCAGTATGTGCCCCCGGAACTTGTCGTCAAGATGTCGGAAGACCTCGAGAAATACAGCATGGAGCCGCGCCGCGCCGAGCTGACGATTCTGTTTTCCGACGTGCGTGATTTCACCAGCATTTCCGAGTCCCTGCCTCCGGGGGACTTGCGCGAGTACATCAACGAGTACCTCACGGCGATGAGCACCATTATCCGGAGTAGGTACAAAGGTACTCTCGACAAGTACATCGGGGATGCGATCATGGCGTTTTGGGGCGCTCCGGTGGACGATCGCGAACAGGCCAGGAACGGGGTGCTCGCCGCTCTCGACATGCAGCGGGAATGTATCCCCTTGAACGAAAGATTCGCGAGCCGCGGATGGCGTCAACTGAAGATAGGCGTGGGAGTGAATTCCGGAGAGGTTCGTGTGGGCGACATGGGATCTGCGTTCAGGCGCGCCTATACGGCCATGGGCGATCCCGTGAACGCTGCTTCGCGCCTGGAAGCCAGAACCAAGTATTTCGGTGTTGGGATCTTGGTAGGTGAAAATACCAAGAAGTCGGTGGCCGATGTCGTCTTCAAGGAAATCGGCAAGATCAAGGTGAAGGGCAAGAAAGAGGCGCTTACGGCCTACGAGCCGATCGGGCTCGAGGATTACGTCGATAAGAAAATTACCGATGAATTGAAGCTCTGGCACCAGACGCTCAAGCTCTACCGTGCCAGGCAGTGGGACCAGGCCGAAGTGGGTCTCCTGAATCTGCAGAGAATGAATCCCGACTGCACGTTGTACCGGCTCTACTCGCAGGAGATCGTTGCCAATCGACGCGCGCCGCTGCCGGAAGATTGGGACGGCGTAATGGTTTTCGACGAGAAATAGGCTTTGGAGACAGACCCATGAGGCTTCGGGTCCTTGGTTGCAGCGGCGGAATAGGCGGTCGCCACCTGCGCACCACGTCCATGCTTCTGGACAACGACATTCTCATCGATGCGGGCACAGGGGTCGCAGATCTGTCGCTGACCGAACTTTCGCTTATCGACAACGTTTTCCTCACGCACTCGCATCTCGACCACATTGCGAGTATTCCCTTCATGGTCGATACCGTCGGGGGAATGCGCAACAAACCACTGACGGTATGGGCGGTTCCTGCAACGCTGGAGATCATCCGGAACCATGTCTTCAATTGGAGCATCTGGCCGGATTTCGCGCAAATCCCAAGTCCCGAAAGGCCGTACCTTCGCTACCGGGAAATTCAGATCGGCGAAACGGTGGAGTTGGAGAAGCGCAGGATTACGGCCCTCCCCGCCAACCATGTGGTTCCCGCGCTCGGGTACCACCTGGATTCCGGGCGGGGAAGCCTGGTGTTTACCGGGGATACGACGACGAACAACCCGCTCTGGGCGGTGGTCAATAAGATTTCCAACCTGAGATTTCTGATCATCGAGACCGCTTTTTGCAACAGGGAAAGGGCGTTGGCTGTCATTTCGAAACACTTGTGCCCGAGTATGCTAGCCGAGGAACTTGCCAAGCTTGAGCGGACCTGCGAGATATATATCACACACCTCAAACCAGGCGAGATCGAGCTCACGATGCAAGAAATTGAAGATGACGCAGGCCAGTACCGGCCGCGGATGCTGCAAAACAATCAGATTTTCGAATTCTAGATGCGCGACAAGGATTACTCTGACGAGAGATGTCAACACGCAGGGGATCACGATGTCCGCAGGTAGAGTGCGCGACGGGACGCTAAAGGCTCTTCAGCCACTCGCGTCACTGTCCGAAGCGAGACTCAACGAATTGGCCGCTCTGTGCCAGACGGACAGCGCTGCGAAGAATACCGATCCATTTGCTCTTCGAGGTATTGGCGGTCAGGCTGTGTATCTCGTTCACGGTGAACTTGCGCTTTCCTACGCTGACAGTTTCTCTAGGGTGGTGGTGGGAGGCTCGGAGGAAGCGCGATATCCCCTCGGGCGACACGGAGAGGGGTTCACGGTTGCCAAGGCGATTACAGATGTCGAGATCATTCGAATCGACAGCGAACTGCTCGATATGATGCTTACGTGGGATCAGCTGGCGACCGCTGGCGCTGCGGAGGAAAAGCGCGATACCTCGGAGACGGGGTCATCGCTAGCGCGACAGTCCGTTCTCTCCGGAATGTTCGGCGCCAACAACCGGAAATACGGTGTGTTTTCGCAATTGCCTTCGCCCAATGTGGATGAACTTCTGCGCAGATTCGAGCGTGTGGAGGCAAGTAGGGGCGACGTCATCGTCCGCGAGGGTGCGGAAGGGGATTGCTACTACGTGATCGAGACGGGAAGGTGCCAGGTCGAACGCATGGTCGGCGGGGTTGCCATGCCGCTCGCGGAGTTGAAGGGGGGTGACGCATTCGGCGAAGAGGCGCTGGTGTCAGAAGCCAAGCGAAACGCGACCGTTACCATGAAGTCCGACGGTGTCCTGCTTCGGCTGGCGAAGTCGGATTTCATTGGATTGCTGCGCGAACCGATCCTCCGCCGCGTGTCGGCGGAAGAAGCCAAGAAGAAGATTGCTGATGGCGGCCAGTGGATCGACGTGCGCTATCCCTCAGAGTATCAATATGACAGGCTGCCAAGCGCGATCAACATACCGTTGTCGGAGATTCGCAGCGCATTTGACGTTCTGGACAAGGCCAGGGAGTATGTCATCTATTGCCAAAGCGAGAGACGCAGCGCGGCGGCGGCGTTTCTGCTCGCACAGAGAGGGTTCCGGGCATTCCTGCTGGCGGGTGGGCTCTGGGGAGGCACCGCACCTGGGAAGTAGTTCCGAAGCACGCAGCGCCGACCGGGGCGCAACCTGGAGGAGAGGCAAGCTCTGATCAACGGATTGTCGTTTGCCGTGAACCACAGTCCGAATATTTTCAGGCAAGGATACCGATCCCATGCGGGCGGATCAGTGGTAAAGTAATTTGATTGTCGGGAGATTTCGGACCCGTAGACCCAGGGTGGAATATCCATGAGCGCAGTATTACAGCCTCACGCGGGAGCGGCTGGCGATGTCAACAGCCGGCTGACGTTTCAGAAGAACCTGCAGGTCGTCACGAACAAGATTCACGCCACCAGCAATGTAGATGAAATCATGCTGGAGGTGAGTGCCGATATCTGCAACCTCTTCAATGCCGACCGCCTGACCATCTACACCGTGGGCGAGGACAAACAGACCATTGTTTCCAAGGTCAAGACCGGTCTCAATTCGTTCAAAGATCTCAAGTTGCCGATAGCCGAGCACTCAATTGCCGGGTATGTCGGCTTGTCGAAAAAAATGCTCAACCTGAGAGACGTATACGACGAGGCAGAACTCAAGTCGCACAACCCGAATCTGCGCTTCCTGCAGGAGGTTGACAAGCGTACCGGTTACCGCACCAAGCAGATGCTGGTTGCTCCCGTGGGGGAACAGGGCAGCAATGAACTGATCGGCGTGGTCCAGTTGATCAACAACAAGGCGGGCGTTCCGTTCGGTCAACTTGCCGAGGAGGGCGTCACCGAACTGTGCCAGACGCTGGCGATCGCCTTCAAGCAGCGTCAGAAGCCGCAAGTTCTGAAGACAAAGTATGACTTTCTCGTTGGCGATGCGGTGATTTCGGCGGCCGAGTTTGAACTTGCAGCTAGGTCGGCTCGCAAGAAGGCTGTCGACGTAGAGACGGTCCTGACTGACGAATTCCAGGTAAAGATTCCTGCGATCGGCGCCGCGCTGGCCAAGTTCTTCGGGGTTCCTTACGAGCCGTTCAAGCCGGATCGCATCAAGCCCATGGACCTTCTCAAGAACCTGAAGCGGGAATACGTCGATTCGAACCAATGGGTGCCAATTGAGGACGCCAGAGAAGGCCTAGTCATCCTGTGCCTGGATCCAGAGCGCATTCGGAGTTCGAGGATCGTGCAGAACGTGTTCCCCAAGGCCAGGCTCGCCTACCGCGTCACCACGCTGAAGGAGTTCAAGGAGACGCTGAAGTCGTTCTACGGGGCCGAATCCGTGGATTCCGGCGACATCGGGGACATGTTGTCGGGCCTTGAGGAAGATCAAGTAATCGACACCGGAGGCGATGCGGACGATGTCTCGGCTGCGGCAGATAACGAATTGGTGAAGCTCGTCAACAAGATCATCATCGATGCCTACAACCAAGGAGCGTCCGATATCCACATCGAGCCCTATCCCGGGAAAGCCAAGACCGAGGTTCGGTTCAGGAAGGATGGATCGCTGATGCCGTACATCGAAGTCCCGGGTTCGTATCGAAACGCGATCGTCGCGCGGCTGAAAATCATGTGTGACCTCGATATCTCGGAGAAAAGAAAGCCCCAGGACGGGAAGATAAAGTTCAGGAAGTATGGTCCGCTCGATATCGAGTTGCGTGTCGCTACCATCCCGTCTCAAGGCGGCGTCGAAGACATTGTGATGCGTATCCTCGCAGCCGGTGAACCGATACCCTTGGACAAGCTTGGGCTGTCTCCTTACAACCTGCCAAAGCTGAAGGACGTCGTCAGCAAGCCCTACGGGCTGTTCTTCGTGTGTGGACCCACGGGCTCCGGCAAGACGACCACGCTGCATTCCGTTCTGGGTTTCCTGAACACTCCGGACACGAAAATTTGGACCGCCGAAGATCCGGTGGAAATAACGCAGAAGGGGTTGCGCCAGGTACAAATCAACAAGAAGGCGGGGCTGGATTTTGCAACCATCATGAAGGCTTTCTTGCGCGCCGACCCCGACATCATCATGGTCGGTGAGATGCGCGACAAGGAGACCACGGGCACGGGGATCGAGGCATCCCTGACGGGGCACCTGGTCTTTGCGACTCTCCATACGAACAGTGCCACGGAGTCGATCATCCGGCTCCTCGACATGGGCATGGACCCGTTCAATTTTGCGGATGCACTTCTCGGGATTCTGGCCCAGCGGTTGGCTAAGCGGTTGTGCGGAAAGTGCAAGCAGGCGTACTCTCCGGCCCCTGAGGAGATGCGACAAGTTCTCCAGGAATACTGCTCCGAGTTGCTCAACACCACAGCGTTCAAGAAGGACGCCAAGTCTGCTTACGAGGGCGTCTACCGAGATCTGGCGAAGAGCTATGCGAACGAAAAAGGGCAGTTTACTTTGTACAAGGCCAAGGGCTGCGATGCCTGCAGCGATACCGGCTACAAGGGTCGTGTGGGCCTGCACGAACTTCTCATCGCCACTGATCCCATCAAGAAGCTCATCCAGGAGCACGCCAGGGTTGCCGAGATTCTGGCGGTCTGTCTGGAGGAGGGGATGCGCACCCTGAAAATGGACGGAATCGAAAAGGTGCTGCAGGGCATCACCGATATGCCTCAAGTGCGGGCAGTCTGCATAAAGTAATCGCGAAAGCCCCGAGTCTCAACCGCGCCGCGACTCCACGTTCTGGATCTCGTCCTTGGACACCGTCGAAGACCTGTTCCGCCGGCTCGAGCAGCTCAACGAGGTAGGGGCAGCGCTGTCTCAGACTAAGGAGATAAACAGTCTTCTTGAGAAGATCCTTCTGGCCGCGCAAGCGATTACGCGCGCCGACGGCGGCACCTTGTACCAGCTGGAGGATAAGGAGGATGGCCAGCGACTCAAGTTTGCGATCATGCGCAATGAGACCCTGAACATCGCCATGGGGGGCACGACCGGGACAGATATTCCATTCTACCCTGTGCATCTGTACGGCAAGGACGGAAAGCCCAACAACAAGATGGTTGCCGCCTATGCCGCCCTGACTGGAAACACCGTCAACATCGCGGACGCTTACACCGTCGACGGATTCGATTTCTCCGGAACGCGCAACATCGACAAGAAAACCGGGTACCGCTCGAAATCGTTTCTCACCGTGCCGATGAGAAACCACCAGGGCGAGATCATCGGCGTGCTCCAGTTGATCAATAGCAAGCATCCGGAAACCGGAGAAATTGTTCCGTTTTCGACGGGGGACCAGCGCCTGGCAGAGTCACTCGCTTCGCAGGCTGCCATTGCGCTCACGAATCGCGAGCTCATCAGTCAACTCGAGGCGCTTTTCATATCGTTCATACAACTCATCAACACTGCAATCGACGAAAAATCTCCTTACACCGGTGGGCACTGCAAGCGCGTGCCGGAGTTAACCATGATGCTGGCCGAGGCGGTAAACGAAACGTCCGAAGGGCCGTTCCGCGATTTCACGATGAACGGCAAGGACCGCTACGAGCTGCAGATTGCTGGCCTGCTTCACGATTGCGGCAAAGTAACGACGCCTGTTCATGTAGTTGACAAGGCCACGAAGCTCGAGACGATTTTCGACAGAGTCCATCTTGTCGACACGCGATTCGAGGTGCTGAAGCGTGATGCTGAACTAGCCTCCCTCAGGAAGAAGCTCGACCTTGCACGGAAGGGACATCTGGACGAGATAGGGCGTAGCGAAAGCGTTGCCGAGATCGACCAGGGGCTGAGCGATGCGCTGCGCCAGATCGACGAAGACCGGGAATTCCTGAGGCACACCAACGTGGGAGGGGAGGTCATGCCTTCCGATGCTCAGGACCGTGTCCGCAGAATAGGCACCGAGCGCAAATGGATTGATGTGTCCGGGGGAACGGCAGATTTCCTCACTGGGAACGAGATCGAGAACTTGACCATCGGCCGGGGTACGCTGACGGCCAAGGAGCGGGACACGATCAACAATCACATCGTTGCGACAATAAAGATGCTCGAGGCCCTGCCCTGGCCGAAGCACCTCAGTAACGTTCCCGAGTACGCGGGAGGGCACCACGAGCGCATGGACGGGAAGGGCTATCCGAACAGACTGACGCGCGAGCAGATGTCCGTACAGGCTAGAGTCATGGGGATCGCCGATATCTTCGAGGCACTCACGGCAAAGGATCGACCGTACAAGCGCGGCAAGACCCTGTCGGAATCACTGAGGATACTTGGAAACTTCAGACTCAATGGACACATCGATCCGGACCTGTTCGACGTGTTCGTGCGCAAGAAGGTGTATTTGCGCTATGCCGAGCGATTCCTCGATCCCGACCAGATCGACGACGTCGACGAGAGCCGTATCCCCGGATTCATGCCCTGACGTCTGGCTGGCGGCCCAGGAGGCAGAGCGAAGCCGACTAGGGAATTCCCGAAAACGTCTTGGCGAGCCTGCCGCTCGCCATTCCAATGAATTGTTCGTCGTATCCGAGTTCGCGCAGTCTCCACTTGAATGCGCTGGCCAGCTTTGCCCGGCCCATGAGCCCCAACCGATTCTCCTGGTGGAATACATGCGCCGCAGCAAAGACGTGGTCCAGGATTTCGCCGATCCGCTTTCGAGAAATCACCAGTTCCGGGTTGTTGGCGATCACCGGCGGATAGCGTTTGGAGATCGCTTCGGCCAGACTCTCGGCAAATGCGTCGGCTTTCTTGAATGCGGGTATCGAGAGAAACAATTGGCACCCTGGGGAGGTTCGAGGCTGGCGCGACTATATTCGCATATGCAGGCCTGGGTGGTGCGGGGGTGCTGACGTACAGCGTCACTATGTGCCGTATCCTGGAAATGGAAGGCAGATTAATCGTTTGCCGAGTGCCGCGGGAACATATAAAAGCATCGTAATAACAGATAGTTAAAGATTACCCTTGCGTCGGCACGCCAATTGCTAGGTAGGTGTTCAGCGCCAATGTGGCGTGACTAGCAAGGAGATTTTCCATGAAGGCGATTCAGAAAGGCTTTACGCTGATCGAGTTGATGATCGTCGTTGCGATCATCGGCATCTTGGCGGCAGTTGCACTGCCCGCGTATCAGGACTACAGCATACGGGCGAAGATGTCCGAAGTGATCCTGGCTGCGAGCGCGTGCCGCACGTCGATCACCGAAATCTATCAAAGCGGCAACAGCGCGTCAGTAGCAGCAGGCAATTGGGGTTGCGAAGTGACAACGACGCTCACCGGCGCCTCGAAGTACGTGGCGTCGATCGACACGACCCTAGACGGCATGGTCAAGGTGATCGTGCAGGGCATTCCGGCCCCGGCCGTTGTTGCCGGCACCTCGGATCTGCTCACCCTGGTTCCGTTGGTAGACGCGACCACCAAGGCAACGAAAGCCCTCGTAGGTGGAGCGACCATCTATGGCTGGCGCTGCGGGGCGACTGCAGACGGCACGAGCGTCAACCCGAAGTACCTGCCGGGTTCCTGCCGCGGTTGATTGCGACTCTGTAGCAAAAAGGTACCCTTCGGGGTACCTTTTTTTTTGCCATGATCTCTAGCATCTTTGCGCGGTTTCCGCACGGGATCGCCATGGGCCTGGTCGCCGCGCTCGCCTGCGGCCTGTACTGGCCTTTCCTCGACAACCCGCGAGTCTTCGACGACTGGGTGTTTTTCTCCGGCGCCGGGTTCTCCTATTACGCCACCCATCCGCTCGGTATCGGAGCGAGGCTTCCCGCGTACTTTTCTCTTGCGGTAACCGAGGTCCTGGCGGGAAGCATGGAGGCGCACCGGATCGTGAGTCTGGCGTTTCACGTTATCTGTTCGCTCGCGCTATACAAGCTGATCTACGACCTTCTGCGGGCCACCAGGCTGTCAGACGGCACGGATTCGGCTCCGAGGGAGCGCGCGAACGCGGCAGGATGGGCGTTCGTTGGCGCAGCGGCTTTCGCCATCCATCCGGTTGCGGTCTATGGAGCAGGGTATCTGGTCCAGCGGACCATCGTCCTCGCCACGCTGTTCTCGTTGCTGTCGATTGTTCTATTTGTCAGAGGGCTTGCGCGCGGCAACCATGCCGATGCGATTTCGGCGGGGCTCGTGTACTCAATGGCCGTGCTAAGCAAAGAACACAGCATCCTGCTGCCGGCGGCCGCAGTGCTGGCTCTATTCTTGGTCAAAGCGGAACGGCGCTACGCCTTCCGCCACGCCGCAATCTATCTGGTGGCGTGCTTCCCTGCAGCGATTCTTGCAGTATTGCTCAGAACTACGTTGCTCGGCACGGCGTACGAACCCGATTACGGCGGCGTCGCCACCCAGCTCGAGGGCGTTTTCGGGCATGCAATCACGGATTACTCGTTGTCGCTAAGCGCGGCAACCCAGGCAGGCCTGTTCTTCAAGTACCTTTCTTTATGGCTATGGCCCGACGCAGGGGCGATGTCGCTCGACCTGCGCGTGGATTTTTTCCGGACCTGGTCAGCGGGTTGGATCGTTCTGAAAGGGTCGGCGTTCGTCGGTTTCGGCGCGCTGGGATTCCTGCTCCTGCGACGCGGGGGCAAAGCGGGACTTGCCGGGTTCGGCATGCTCTACACCTGGGTTCTTTTTCTCGTTGAATTCAGCGCAGGTAGGTTCCAGGAGCCACTGGTTCTTTACCGCAGCTATCTCTGGGCACCCGGCGTCTTCATTGCGCTTGTCGCTTTGCTAAGCGCCGTGCCGCTTCGGATAGTACTGGCGGCACTTGTAGTCGCGGTTCCGCTGTTGTTCTATCAGGCCCATGGCCGTCTGGTGACATTCTCAAGTTCGTTGCTCCTCTGGGAGGACGCGGTCGCGAAACTGCCCGAGACTCCAGTTCCCTGGGGGTCACGCACCTTGTACATGTTGGGAAGGGAGTATGTGTACAACGGGCGGCCGGACGAGGCCATTGAGATAGCCGAAAGGTGCATGAAGCAGTACCCTGACACTGTTCATTGTTACTATTCGCGCGGAGCGATCCATTTTCTTCTCGGGGAATTCCAGCTGGCGCTACCGTACTTGTCTCGGGCGGTCGAACTTCGGCCCGATATTGGCATTGGCCACCATCGCCTCGGATTGGTTCTGGAGCGCCTGGGGCGGCTCCGGGAGGCGAAGACCGAATACCGGCGTGCGTCCGACCTGGGTTTCGACGGAGCCGAATATGAAATCAAGCGCCTGGAATCGCCCGGTGCCAAGCCCGCGCCGTCCAAAACGACGAAATCTGGTCCGCGCTAGGACTCGGGCGCACGCGCTCTGATGGCGAGAGCGGCTGCTTAGTCGTCGGTCCTGTGGAAGTGCCCCGATCTCCCCCCGGACTTTTCAAGAAGCTTGATGTCCTGAATGATCATGGCGCGATCCACGGCTTTGCACATGTCGTAGATTGTCAGCAGTCCCACGCTCACGGCTGCGAGCGCCTCCATCTCCACTCCGGTCCGGCCGATCGTTTCCGCGGTGACCACCAGGCGAATCTCCGGACGGCGCTTTCCCGCCGTAAATTCCGCCGTGACTCGCGTTAGACCCAGCGAGTGGCATAGCGGAATCAAGTCGCCTGTTCGTTTAGCAGCCTGAATAGCTGCGATTCTGGCCACGCCGATGACATCTCCCTTTCTCGGGGTGCCACGGAGAATGAGCTTCAATGTCGAGGGCGACATGCGAATGGTCCCGCAGGCGCGGGCAATGCGCCGCGTCTCGGGCTTTTCGCCGACATTTACCATGTGGGCCTGGCCGGAGCCGTCAAAGTGGCTCAATTGTTCCGAACGTTTCATAACCTCTCCCGGGAACCCCGGCGGGACAGCGGTATCATATTATCCATGAGAATCCATCTTGCCTGCCTCGGACTCGTATTGCTGGCTCAGCAAGGGCAGGCTCAGGGCTTGCCCGAGCTGGGTGACTCGTCCGGGGCGCTGATTTCTCCCCAGACAGAGCGCAAGATCGGGGAACAGGCCATGCGCGAAATTCGCCAGAGGGACGCGCACTTTCTAGATGATCCTGAGCTCACCGACTACATCAATACCCTTGGCCGGAGAATCGTGTCGGCAAGCCCGGATGGGCGCCTGGATTTCGAGTTCTTTCTGCTGCGGGACAATACTATCAATGCATTCGCGATGCCCGGAGGCTTCGTAGGCGTGCATACCGGCCTTCTGCTTGCCGCGCAAACGGAATCCGAACTCGCGGGAGTGCTTGCACACGAGGTCGCGCACGTGACGCAGCACCACATAGCCCGCCTCATCGGAAAGCAGGAACAGATGTCCATACCGACGCTGGCGGCGATCATTGTAGGATTGCTGGCCGCGCGCTCCAGCCCCGATCTGGCGCAGGCAGTGATCGTTGGAGCCGGGGCAACCGGCATTCAGGCGCAGTTGAACTACACGCGCGACTTCGAGCGCGAGGCAGACCGGATCGGCTTCCAGTTTCTCCAGCAGGCGGGTTTCGACGTGAGCGGAATGGGGACGTTTTTTGACCGGATGCAAAAGGCGACCCGGCTATACGAAAACAACGCACCCGGATATCTGCGTACCCATCCGCTGACCACGGAGCGTATCGCTGACATGCAGAATCGCGCGCAATCCGCGGTGTACAGGCAGGCACCGGACAGTCTCGAATTCTTTCTAGCGCGCGCAAAGCTGCGCGCGGACGAGGGGCAGCCGCGTGAGGCTGTCGCATATTTCAGCGAACTGGTGCGCGAGCACCGCTATGCCGATGAATCCGGTGCGCGTTATGGCTTGGCGAGCGCATTGGCGAGGGCACGCGATTTTCCTCGAGCAGCCACGCAGGTGGAGGCAGTGCGCAAGCTGGTGGGAGGCCTGCACCCGATGGTCGAACTCCTGGCGGCGAGAGTTCGACAGGGTGGCGGAGATGCCGCCGGAGCCCGCGAACTGCTGCGCGCGGCGCTCTTTCGAGCGCCGAACTATCGGCCGCTTCATTACGCCTACGTCGAGGTCATGCAGGACCTGGGCCAACACGATGCTGCCCTTGCGTGGCTCAACGAGCTAGTAAAGACCTATCCACGGGACGAGCACTTTTACGGCCTGCTGGCAAAGTCCTACAACGCATCCGGCAAGCGTCTTCTGCATCATCAGGCGCTGGCCGAGGTGTATGTTCTGCGCGGCACGCTGCCTGCCGCCATCGAGCAACTGCAGCTCGCCCAAAAGAGCGGAGACGGTGATTTCTATCAACTCTCGGCAGTTGACGCGCGCCTCAGGATGCTGCGCGCGGAGCAATCCGAAGATCGGAAACGTCGCTAGAGACCAGGTACGGTCTCGCGGGCAGGGCAAGTCCGGGCTAACGCGGGCCAGTCTTGGCCGGGGCTTCGAAATACGCCTCGTAGAGAAGGTCGAAAGTCTTTTCGCTTTCGGAAAACAACTCCTGGTCGCTGTTGCTGCGCCGCCGCGCGCCTTGAAGCAGGGTTTCCACCCCCGCGGCTTCCGCTACCGGCGTGCCGCCGGCATCGAGGTAATGCACAAGGGTACCAATCCGTACCAGTGTCTGGTGCTTGTCCAGGCTGAAACTCGCCAGGAGTTCCTGGAAGGTAACGTTGTCCTTGTTGTTGAAAAACGTGGCCCCCTCAAACCCGAACCCGACTGCGGTGGACGGGCATGCGTCTGACTTGTCCAGCCATAACAGCGTGGCTTCCGGATCGATAAATCGCCGGATGAGCCACGCAGAGGCGAGGCGGTCCGGCCAGAGAGGTTTGCGCGTGGCCCACGAGCGCTTGAAATAGTATCGTCCAGTCTGGGTCATGCGGCCTTCTCTGGGCGATTCCGGGAACATCAGCTTGCGCACCTGCGCCTCCGTGTCGCGCAGAGCGTGTTCGACCTTGTCCCTTGCCGGTGAGGGGAAAAAATCGAGCGCGCTGATGGCTTCGAATTCCCGGCGCTGCTTGTTGAGAATGCGGGAGATCGCGCTTGGTTCAGAAACACCGAAACCTGCCTGCAGACTTCTGATGGTCTTGGTCAGCTGCTCGTATTTCGAAGTTCGGTCAAAAAGCGAACGAAACATCTTGCCCTGCCTGGCGTCCAAGCTCGCTACCTGCAGGAGATGGGCCGATCCGCTGATGCGAGTCATGTGCTCCGACAGGCGTTGCAGCCCCAGGCGATTTCCCGGACTGTCGGGTAACACAAAAACCCCCTCGCGCAATACGGCGCAACCGAGCGAATCCAGGGTACGCAATACGCGCATTCGAGCGGCCGGATCGTCGGTTGGAAGGCTGGCGACGAATACGAGCCACGTCGGAACGGCCGCTATTGACGTCTTTTCCTTAGCCAATTTGATTCCCTGCTCGGACTCCGAGGCGCGACGCGTGCCAGTTTAAGTACCACCAAAAGAATAGGCAACCGGCCCTGGGATGGCGACCCCGGCCGTCCGGTCCTGGCTTTGGCCCTGCAGGCCCGGCGCAGGTTCGCTGGTGTTTCGGTATATTAGTGCCCGATCCAACACGGCCATCGGACCCAAGATGACACATTTTGACAAGGACCTGGATGTGCGCGGCCTGAACTGTCCGCTGCCCATCCTGCGCGCAAAGAGAGCATTGACGGAACTGAAGAGCGGCAAGGTACTGCGAGTGCTCGCGACCGATCCGGGCTCTGTCAAGGATTTCCAGGCCTTCGCAAGGCAAACCGGAAACGAACTCGTGTCGCATTCCGAGGCAGACAACGTCTTCACCTTTTTCATGAGAAGGAAATGATCGGGATCCGACGAGAACACGCCACGCCGGTCTCCTACGCGGCTAGCGCTTCGGCTCCTGGATGATTCCTCGATCGACATAGACAGGGCGGACCGATCTGGCCCAGCTCCTGAAGCCCGCCGCGAAAGCACAGCCGGCGAGGGCGGCGCACAAACCGCACAATGCGAGCGTGCGGTGTGCGCCGATGATCTCGGCAAGCGCTCCTGCAGCAAAATTTCCAATCGGCGCGACGCCAATGAAGCACATCACGTACATGCTGATGACGCGCGCGCGTTTGTCATCCGCGGCCAATGTCTGCAGGATGGTATTGATGGAGGCGGCGGTGACCACCAGTCCGGCCCCAAACACCGCCAGGAAGAGGAGCGAAAGCCAAAGCAAACCCGAGGCGGAAAAACCGATCAGGGCAGCGCCTGCCATCACCGTAGTGGCGGGTATCACCCTGCCGAGCCCGCGTACGGAGCTTCGCGCAGCCAGCACAAAAGTCCCTGCGACTGCACCGAACCCCACTGCTCCGATGAGAAATCCGAATGTCCTCGAATCGCCAGCGAAGGTCTCGGCCGCGAAGATGGGCATGAGTGAGGACCAAGGTGCGGTGAAGAATCCAAGCGATGCCAGCAGCAGCAGGAGGCGCCGCGTTCCGGTATAGCCGAACGCGTAACCGAAACCGGCGACGAGCTGGCGCCACCAGCCGGAATCTGCCTCTGGGACGTTGCGCGGCGTCACCCGGACCACAATGTAGGTCGCGATGATTGCCAGGTAGGCGATGGCGTTCGCCAGGAAGCACCACGCTTCGCCAAATGCCGCGAGTATCACGCCGGCCAGCGAGGGACCGGCGAAGCGCGTCGCCTGAAACAGCATCGATTGCAGGGCGATCGCGTTGGGCAGATCTTCCCTGTGCTCGATCAACTCCAGCAAGAACGCCTGGCGCGTCGGGGTCTCGAAGGAATTGACGATCCCGAGAAAAAGGGCAAGCGCAATGATATACGGCACCTGCACCAATTCGAGAAACGTGAGCAGGGCCAGCGCCAGCGCCTGCAGGAAAGCGAGGGACTGGATGATCATCAGAAGGCGCCTGCGGTTGACCCGGTCGGCCCACACGCCTGCAATGGGCGACAGGAACAACATGGGCAGCTGCTGCGCTCCGGCGGTGACACCGAGGAGAAGGGCCGATCCGGTGAGGCGGTAGACGAGCCAGCTCATCGCCACTGACTGCATCCAAGTCCCCAGAAGGGAGAGACCCTGTCCCGCGTAGAAGATACGAAAGTTCTTGGAGCGGAAAGCTCGCAGAGCGGGTTTCACGAAGGCGGTTAGCCCTGGAAGTGCTCAGGCCTTGAGCTTGTCGAGCTGAGACTTCAGCTTTTCAATCGTCGCGCTGAAGTTTGCCAGGCGCTCTCTTTCCTGGGCCACGACCTCTTGTCGGGCGCGCTCGACGAAATTGGGATTGGCGAGTTTGGTTTTGGATTTGGCGATCTCGCCCTCGAAGCGTGCTATTTCCTTCTTCAAACGCTCGGTCTCCGCCGCGGAATCGATCTTGATTTCGAGCATTATGCGATGCGGTCCAACGACCGCCACGGGAGAGTCCGAATTCGGAAGGTCATTCACGACGTGAATCTCTGACGTTTTCACCAGCACTGAGAACGCGACCAAGCTGGTGCTGGTGGGATTACCCGTTATGTAGGCAGGCACCCGAGACTGCGGCGGGAGCTTGTTCTCGCTGCGAAGATTTCTGCCCGCGTTGACCAGCTCTTTCGCGATCGCGACTTCGCCCTCCGCGGCCTCATCCATCTTCTCGGGCTGGCTCCTGGGATACGGCGCGAGCATGATTGTCTCGCCGCTCTTCCCGGCCAGAGGTGCGACGCTCTGCCACAACTCTTCTGTGATGAAGGGAATGATCGGGTGCGCAAGCCGCAGCACCGTCTCTAATACTCGTACCAGGGTTCGGCGCGTGCCACGTTGCTGCGCTTCGTTGCCCTTCGCGAGCTGGTCCTTCGCGATCTCGACGTACCAGTCGCAGTACTCGTCCCAGACGAAGCGGTAAACTGCGCCCGCTACGTTGTCGAACCGGTACTCCGCGAAGCCGGTCTCCACCTCTTTTTCGGCGCGCTGAAGCGTGCTGACAATCCACCGGTCCCAGGCGGACGGTTCAACCGGGGCCTTTTCGTCCAGCCCGCAGTCCTTACCCTTGGTGTTCATTAGCACGAAGCGGGTTGCGTTCCACAGCTTGTTGCCGAAGTTGCGGTAACCCTCGCAGCGGCTGAGATCGAAATTGAGGGTATTCGCGAAGCTCGCCAGGGAAGCGAAGGTGAAACGCAAGGCGTCTGCTCCGAAGGAAGGAATGCCGCCCGGGTAGTGCGCGCGAACGTATTTCTCGATCTTCGCTTTGTGCTCGCCGCGCAGAAGGCCGAGGGTGGATTTTTGGAGCAAGGCCTCCAGCGAGATACCGTCGATGAGATCGATCGGGTCGAGTGTGTTGCCCTTCGACTTGGACATCTTTTCGCCCTCGGCGTCGCGCACGATGGCGTTGATGTACACGTGCCTGAACGGCACCCTGCCGGTGAAATGCAGGGTCATCATGATCATTCGGGCGACCCAGAAGAAAATGATGTCGAACCCCGTCACCAGCACCGAAGAAGGGAGAAAGATATCGAGGTCCTTGGTTTTTTCGGGCCAGCCGAGCGAGGTAAACGGGACGAGGGCAGAGGAAAACCAGGTGTCGAGGACGTCCTCGTCGCGCTTCAGCGCGCCGCGGTAGCCCTTCGCCGCGGCCAGTGTCTTTGCCTCTTCTTCGCTTCGAGCGACGTAGATATCGCCCTTATCGTCGTACCAGGCGGGTATCTGATGGCCCCACCATAACTGGCGCGAGATGCACCAGTCCTGGATCTTCTCCAGCCACTGGTTGTACCAGGTGGTCCAGTGCTCGGGGTAGAACTTCACGTCTCCTTTTGCGACCGCGGCGAGGCCCCGCTTCGCCAGGCCTTCCATTCTCACGAACCACTGGTCGGTCAGCATCGGCTCGACTATCACGCCGGTGCGGCCCGAGCGCGGCACGCGCAACTTGTAGGATTTCTCCGAGACCAGCAGGTCCTGCGACTTGAGGTCGGCGAGGAGCCGTTTGCGCGCCTCGAATCTTTCCAGCCCACGATAGGCGGCTGGCACGTTTTCGCTCATCTTCGCGTCGAGCGTCATCACGCCGATCTGCGGCAGCTTGTGACGCTGTCCGACTGCGTAGTCGTTGAAATCGTGCGCAGGAGTGATTTTCACGCACCCGGTCCCGAATTCCGGATCCACATAACCGTCGGCAATAACGGGGATCGTGCGCCCGGTGAGCGGCAGCCGCACGCTCCTGCCGATGAGCTTTGAGTAGCGTTCGTCCTTGGGATTTACCGCTACCGCCACATCGCCCAGCATCGTCTCCGGTCGCGTGGTCGCGACCACGACGCTGCCTGATCCATCCTCAAGCGGGTAGCGGATCTCCCAGATTTTGCCGTCTTCCTCTTCGCTGTCCACCTCGAGATCAGACACTGCAGTACCCAGCACCGGATCCCAGTTGACCAGACGCTTGCCACGGTAGATGAGTCCTTCCTCGTGCAATCTCACAAAGACTTCCACCACTGCGCGTGACATGCGCTCGTCCATAGTGAAGTAACCGGCCTTCTGGCCTTCGGTGTCGGCGAAAGTCCAGTTGCACGACGTCCCCAGCCGCCGCATCTGCCGCGTGATGGTGGATCCCGATTCCTGCTTCCAATCCCAGACGCGTTTCACGAATGCTTCACGACCGAGATCGCGGCGCGTCCGGCCTTCGGCCTCGAGTTGCCGTTCCACGACGATCTGCGTTGCGATTCCCGCGTGATCCGTGCCAATCACCCAATTCGTGTTGAAGCCCCGCATCCGGTGGTACCGAATCAATGCGTCCATCAGCGTCTGCTGAAACGCGTGGCCCATGTGAAGCGTGCCGGTGACATTCGGCGGCGGCAGCTGGATGCAATAAGGGGGGTGCGTAACATCGCCTGAATGCGCGAAATAACCACGGGACTCCCACAGGGAGTACCAGCGCGTCTCGACTGCGTGAGGCTCAAAAGTCTTGGGGAGTTCCATCAAATCTCACAAAGCAAGAGCGCGTCGAGCGGCGCCCTCTCGGATGCCCTTCGTCGACCGCGCTCGAATAAATCATCGCGTCAGGATCGGCTGTTTCGCGATTTCGACCGCAACCGCGCGATCTCCTGCTCGATGGCCCGGGTGACTGTTTCGCGAACCAGGGCCTCAATTTCCAGGTTGATCTGTTCGGTGAGGGCCGGCAGCACCCGCTTGAGGTGCGCTTCGATGCGTGCCCGAAGGGGTTCCTCCAGGATCGTCGCGACTTGCGGTCCGATAGCGTCGAGCAGGCTTTTCACGAGCTTCGGATCGAGCTCCGGGTGCTCGGTCGCGGCTGCGCTATCTGCCGTGGCCGCGCCTTCTGTCGGCAGCGCAGGCGCGGGTTCCGTTACCACATCGGTGAGCACAGGGATGTTCGCGCGGTCCGCCCTCGGCGAAGGGTGATAGCGCTTCAGAAAGGCATCGGTTTTCTCCAGAAGATCTTTTGGGTCGCTCATGGCTCGGACCTGGCAAGGTCGCGATGGTGGATTTCGTAGCCTCGGTCTCGGTAGAAGCGGTACCTCGCCCTGGCGCGTTCGCGGTCGTCCTGGTCCGAACTGACGACCTCGATCAACCGCGCGAAACGGCTGAACAGAGGGGGGGAATCGTCGTGTAGGTTGAGCATCACTTCGCAATGCTGCATTTCGGAGTTCCCGCTGCATATGACTACAGGGGTGTCGGACGAAAGGGCGTGAAATTCCATGCAGTGTGGGATGAAGCCGGTGGCCTGGAACGTCCAGAGGAGTCTGTCCATACTGCGCGCGGTGTTCTCATCGGGTGCGTAGATGATGACCCGCGATCGTTGCTGGAATATCCTGGCGACGATGTCGCAGGCTGCCTGGAGCCTGGACTCGGCGTTGGAAAAGAACTCGACCTGCGTCATTTCGGAAGAGTTCCTACCCTTTCGCACGTCCCATGAGGAATGCCGCAAGCATCGGGACCGGCCTTCCCGTGGCTCCCTTTTCCTTGCCGGATTTCCAGGCGGTCCCGGCGATATCGAGGTGGGCCCAGTCGTAGCGGCGTGCGAACCGCGACAGAAAGCAGGCTGCCGTAATGCTTCCGGCCGCCCTGCCGCCGATGTTGGCGAAATCCGCGAAATTGCTCTTCAGTTGTTCCTGGTAGTCGTCCCAGAGAGGTAACTGCCAGGCGCGGTCCCAGGACTCTTCACCGGCGGCTAGCAGTTCGCGCGCGAGCGCATCGCGGTTCGCAAACAAGCCGGAGCAGACATGGCCAAGCGCAACAATGCAGGCACCGGTCAATGTGGCGACGTCGACCACCGCCTGCGGTTCGAATCGCTCGGCGTAGCTCAGCGCGTCGGCGAGAATGAGTCGTCCTTCCGCGTCGGTGTTCAGAATTTCTATCGTCTGGCCGGACATGCTCGTAACGACATCGCCCGGTTTGGATGCGGCGCCTCCAGGCATGTTTTCGCAGGCCGGCACCAGGCCCACCACGTTCAGCTTCATCTCGAGCTCGGCCACGGCCCGCAACGTCCCAAGCACGCTCGCGGCTCCGCACATGTCGAACTTCATCTCGTCCATTTCAGCCGAGGGTTTGATCGAAATACCCCCGGTGTCGAACGTAATGCCTTTGCCGATGAGCACCACAGGACGCGCTTTCTTGCCTGCGCCGGAATACCGCAGGATCACAAACTTTGGCGGCTGGCGTGACCCCTTCGATACCGACAGCAGCGAACCCATGCCGAGCTTCGCCATGTCCTTCTGGTCGAGCACGTCGACGCTGAACTTCCATTCTTTCCCGAGTTTTACCGCTGCGTCGGCTAGATACGTCGGGGTACAGATGTTGGCAGGCAGATTCCCGAGATCGCGGGTGAGCGCCATGCCGGCTGCGATGGCTCGCCCCTCGCGCACCCCGCGCTCGATCGCCGGCGCATCCTGCTTCGACATGGCAGTTATCGCAACGCGAGCGAGCGGCCGGGGCTGTGGTTTCTTGCTTTTCATCTTATCGAACCGGTAAGCCGCGTCGGCCGCCGCGAGCGCCAGTTGGCGCGATCTCCAGGTGACGCCACGGCCCGCCACGGGTAGCTCCGAGAAAGACAAACACGCTTCCCGTGCTCCCGTGTCGCCTATGGCCGTGATAGCGGTACGACTGCAATTTCGGAATTGCTTCTCGCCGAATTCCTTTTCCGGCCCCAAGCCGACCAGCAGAACACGCTCGGCCGCAATGCCGCGCACTTCATAGAGAAGACGGGTTGTGCCGAGCCGCCCGTCCATGTCTCCGGAGCGCAGGAATTCGCGGATCTGGCCCCGCGAGGCAGTGTCCAGCGCGGAAGCCGCCGCAGAAAGTTTGCGCGGTTCGAACACACCCACGGCGATACAAGCGCCAGAGTACTTCTCCGGTGCCGCGATTTTTGTGCTAAATTCCATGATGCTTTCCTGGGGCAAATATGTGCGACTAGCTGCGCGGATTATCCCCGGTTTATTCCGACCAAGTCAAAGCGGCGTCAAGCCTGTCGGCGCTCGGCCCGCATCTGCCCGGCCTTCGATCCACCTGCAAAGTGATATTTCGTCGCGCGCTGCTGCGTGAATTCAGCAATCTCGCGCTCGCAGTATTTGCGACGCTGTTCGCAATCACGCTGACAACCCAACTGATCCGCCTGCTGGGCCAGGCGGCGATAGGAAAGGTCCTTTCCGAAGGCGTATTGGCGCTGCTGGCGTTCTCGGCCCTGAATTACCTTCCGATACTGCTGTCGTTGACGCTTTTCATCACAGTGCTGATCAGCTTGTCGCGGAGCTACCGCGATTCCGAAATGGTCATCTGGTTCGGCTCGGGGCTCTCACTGCTGGCGTGGGTGCGCCCAGTGCTGCTGTTTGCAGCGCCTTTGATCGCGCTCGTGGCAGTCCTGTCCCTGTTTCTGTCGCCCTGGGCGATACGCAAGGCCGAGGAATACCGGAATCAGATGGACACGCTGGATGAGACCACCCGCGTCGCGCCGGGCGTCTTTCGTGAAGCGTCGAGTGCGGATCGGGTGTTCTTCGTCGAGGAGATCGCGGGGGATGAAATCAACGTTCAGAACGTGTTTGTTGCGCAAATGCGCGGGGACAGTCTGGGTATCATGGTGAGTCGGCGCGGGTACCGCGAGGTGGCGCCCAATGGCGACCGTTTCGTGGTGCTGCTCGATGGCAGGCGCTACGAGGGGGTCCCGGGCGCCCTCGACTTCAAGGTGATGGATTTCGGGCGCTACGCGCAGAGAATCGAAGCGCGCGAGCGGCAGGCGGATTCCACTTCGATCAAGGCAATGCCCACGCTCGCATTGATCCAGGAACGAGGCAATGCACACCGCGCTGAATTGCTCTGGCGGATGGGATTGCCGATCTCGGGCCTGATTCTCGTTCTGCTTGCGATTCCGCTGTCCTTCGTAAATCCACGGGCAAGCCGGTCGATGAATCTTCTTTTTGCTCTGCTTGCCTACATGGTGTACGCAAACCTCCTGAGCATCGCACAGGCCTGGGTTTCCCAGGGCCGACTGTCGTTCCAGATCGGCTGGTGGATCGTGCACGCCGGGATGCTCACCCTGTTGGTGCTGATGTTCTACCGGCGGCTTCGCTTCGGTTCTCTGATAGGGGGGCGCTGACGTGGACACTTTGCGCACGTACCTGGCGCGTGAAATTTATGCGGCCACCGTGTTCGTATTCGCCGCTTTCCTGAGTCTGTTCGCTTTTTTCGACCTGATCAACGAGCTTACTGATCTTGGCAAAGGCCAGTATCGGCTGCAGCACGTCCTGGCTTTCGTGGCGCTTTCGATGCCGACTCACGTCTACGAGCTGTTCCCGGTGGCGGTTCTGATCGGCACGCTCTACGCTATATCGCATCTAGCCGCCAATTCGGAATTCACTGTCATGCGCGGCTCGGGGCTGGCGCCGCTGCGAGCCACGACCACGCTGTTCCGGATCGGCATAGTCTTTATCGTCGCCACCTTGGTTTTCGGGGAGCTGATCGCTCCGGTTTCCGAACGAGCCGCGAAGCAGCTGAAGCTTTCGGCGACCAGCGCGATCGTCGCTCAGGAATTTCACACTGGCCTTTGGGTGAAGGACGATCGTCGCTTCGTGAACGTACGCGAAGTCCTCCCGGATACGAGCCTCTCGGGCGTGAGGATATTCGAGTTCGACGATCAGTATCGCCTCAAATCTATCAGCATCGCGCAGCAGGGCAGGTACGTCGGAAAAAGTACTTGGCGCCTCCAGGATGTGACGCAGACCGGCTTTGCACCTTCCGGTAGCAGCGTGCAGCGACTCGCCGAGCTCGACTGGACTTCCGTCCTCACGCCGGACATCCTCTCGGTGCTCTTCGTGCTTCCCGAACGAATGTCCGCCTGGAACCTGTACCAGTACACGCGGCACCTCTCGGAAAACCGGCAGAAGACCGAGCGCTACGAAATTGCCATGTGGAAAAAGCTCGTATATCCGTTCGCGTCCCTGGTCATGATGGCGCTCGCATTGCCTTTTGCCTACGTGCACGTGCGGGCGGGTGGGGTCGGCGTTAAGGTATTTTCGGGGATCATGCTCGGGGTCGTTTTCCACATGCTCAACAGCCTATTTTCGCACCTGGGACTCCTGGGCAACTGGCCGCCCTTCTTCAGTGCGGTACTGCCGAGTGGCGTTTTCCTGGGTGCTGCAGCCCTGGCGATGCTTTGGGTGGAACGGCGCTGACGAGGGCCATGCCTACCAGTCTCAGTCAGGGCTTGCGCCTTTGGTCAGGACGATCCTGGTCCCGGCGAGGCGGTCATGCAGGAACTGGCGGTCGCGGTCGACAAATGCCCAGAGAAGACCGCCACCGAAAAGCGTGAACGAAGGCCAGGCGAGGACGTATCTCAGCAATGCGCGGGCGAATCCGACCGAGTGTCCGTTCTTGTCAATCACGCGGATCTTCCAGGTTTGCATCGGCAGCGTTCGTCCCCCCCGGGTCCAGCATGCTATGAAGTAGGCGCCCAGAGCCAGGAACAGGTAAAGCTGGAAGATACGCCGGGATCCGCCGGCGAGACCGGGGATGATGTGGTACATGAGACCGGCGAAAAGCGAGAGCGCCAGCACGACGAGTGCTTCGTAGAGCATCGACAAGACTCGCCGACCGATCCCCGCACCCTGGGACTTGACGGAGCCATTCGGCATCGAGCACACAGCTCTGCACAGGCTACCGAGTGGCGGGAGCGGGCGCGACGGGATTCGCAGGTACGGTCGAGGGCGGTACCGAGTCGGACGGGGACGCGGTCTTGGGCGCAGTGGATTTGCGTGGAGGGGGCACGAGATTCTGCCGCTCGCGTTCCGGCAGGCGGTTGTATTCATCCCACTTCTGCTTCAGCCCCTGCTTCTTGTCGGGCGGCAATTTCTCCATTTTCTTGTAGCGCTCGCGGGCGGCCTGCCGCTCTTTCGGGGTGAGCTTTGCCCAGGCCTGCATGCGCCGCTGGACGCGCGCCTGCTCGTCGGGCTTCATCTTCGGGTAGCGCTTGGCGATGCCAAGCCACTTGCGCTGGCGGTCAGGCCCGAGATTCTCCCAGTCGGGGGCGAGTGGCGCCAGAATTTGCTGCTGCTCCGCGTTCAACTCCCCCCAAGTTGGGGGTTTCTTGGATGGCGTGTCGGCGAAGACGGGGAGCGAGGTGCAGAGCCAAAGTGCTAGTGCGAGGAGCGCTTTAGCCATGTATCGAATCCCTTGTCGAGGTAGGCGTCCAGCGGCAGGTCGCTGGTCAGAACCGCCGCGTCAATTTCCTCGATTTCCGCGGCGAACTGCGTCTCGCGCCATTGGCTGACTGCAACCAGTCCGAGAATCAGCACGGCCATGGGAAGCAGCATGCGCGGGATCAGCGACGAGGGGCCACCCCACGCGCCGACGACGTTGTCGGCCCAGGTCAACAAGGAAACGCGGGATCCGACGCGCTGGTGCGCCAAGGCTTGCTCGCGCCCAGCCTTCAGGCGCGCCAGCTTCCCGGCATCCAGATTGTCGAGCCCTTGGTTGAGGTGCTGCTTGACTCGATAGGCGATCTGCTGTTCGTTCATAGCCCAATCCCCTTTGCTCTCAAAGCCAGTGCCATGGCGTGAGCTGCCCGCGAGCAATGGGTCTTGACGCTGCCCTGAGAGCACCCCATGACGGCGGCAGTCTCGGCAACGTCCAACTCTTCCCAGTAACGCAGCAGAAACGCCTGACGTTGACGCGGCGGTAAGCGTTGAAGCTCTTTTTCAATAGATTCAACAATTTGACTCTGTTCCAAAGCGTCCGAAGGACCTGTTCTGGATTTCGACTCGTCGGCGCTCTCCAGAGTTTCAAGGGGATCGCTTTCCTCATCGTCCCGCGCCGAAGGGAGTGACGAGAATAGCGTTATCCACATCGAGCGTACCTTGCTGCGGCGATAGAAATCGCGAATCGTATTCTGCAGGATACGCTGAAACAGCATGGGCAGTTCCCCAGGCGGCTTCGTTCCGTATTTCTCGGCAAGCTTGAGCATCGCATCCTGCACGATATCGAGTGCGTTCTCCTCAACCCGGACGGCGAAGAGCGCTTGCTTGTACGCGCGGCGCTCGACGCTCGCGAGAAAATCGGAGAGCTCGGTTGGGGAGGCCAGAAGCGCTTCCTTTATCGTCGACCGGATTAGCCGCCATTGCAGCCGTCCGATGGTATCAAAAGCGCGGGTCCGATGCAGGCCAGATCAGGAAAAAGCTTGACCAATCAGGCGTCAGCAATTAGGCTCTAAAGTTCTCACAGAGCGTTGCCGGACGGGCAGTTGGCATGGAATTGACTGGCGCGGAAATCGTTATCAAGTGCCTCCAGGCGGAAAAGGTCGAATACGTGTTCGGCTATCCAGGCGGCGCCGTCCTGTTCATCTACGACGAGTTGTTCAAGCAGGACAAGGTTAAGCATATTCTCGTGCGGCACGAGCAGGGCGCAACCCACGCTGCCGACGGCTATTCGCGCTCGAGCGACAAGATCGGGGTTGCACTGGTCACGTCAGGACCCGGCGTGACCAACGCCGTTACTGGCATAGCCACCGCCTACATGGACTCGATTCCGATGGTGATCCTTACCGGACAGGTACCGACTTACGCCATCGGCCTGGACGCATTTCAGGAATGCGATGCGGTCGGCATCACCCGGCCCTGCGTGAAGCACAATTTCCTGGTGAAGGACGTCAAAGATCTGGCGCTTACGATCAAGAAGGCGTTCTACCTTGCCAGGACCGGGCGCCCGGGCCCCGTGTTGGTGGACATCCCCAAGGATGTCACCGCCGCCAAATGCGGGTTCGAGTATCCGGAAACCGTGACGATGCGCTCGTACAACCCGGTGGTGAAAGGTCACCCGGGGCAGATCAAGAAGGCCGTGCAGTTGCTCGCCGAGGCAAAGCGACCTATGGTTTACACCGGTGGCGGGGTCATCCTCGCAGGCGCGTCGAAGCAGCTCACCAAACTCGTGAAGCTGCTGGGTTTTCCGTGCACCAATACCCTCATGGGGTTGGGGGGGTATCCTGCCACCGATCCGCAGTTCCTCGGCATGCTGGGCATGCATGGTACCTACGAAGCCAACATGGCAATGCAGAACTGCGACGTGTTGCTGGCAGTGGGCGCGCGGTTCGACGACCGTGTCATTGGCAATCCGGAGCATTTTGCCCAGGTCCAGCGCAAGATCATCCATATCGATATCGATCCGTCCTCGATCTCCAAGCGCGTGAAGGTCGACGTTCCCATCGTCGGGGACGTGTCCGAAGTCGTGGAAGAACTCCTGCGGCAATTGGAAACCGCCAACTACAAGCCCGATCAGAAAGCTCTGAGCGCCTGGTGGACGCAGATCGGCTTGTGGAAGTCCAAGGACTGCCTGAAGTATGACAAGAAGAGCAAGATCATCAAGCCGCAATTCGTGCTCGAGCGCTTGTACGAGATTACGCGGGGCGATGCCTTCATCACTTCGGATGTAGGCCAGCATCAGATGTGGGCGGCGCAGTTCTACAAATTCGACAAGCCGCGTCGCTGGATCAATTCCGGCGGCCTGGGAACGATGGGTTTCGGCCTTCCCGCCGCAATGGGCGCGCAGCTGGCCAATCCCGGAGCGACGGTTGCGTGCGTAACCGGAGAAGCCAGCTTCCAGATGTGCATCCAGGAACTGTCAACCTGCAAGCAGTACCGGCTACCGATCAAGATCGTCAACCTCAACAACCGTTACATGGGCATGGTTCGCCAATGGCAGCAGTTCTTCCACGGCAACCGGTACTCGGAGTCCTACATGGATGCCCTGCCGGATTTCGTCAAGCTCGCCGAGAGCTACGGTCACGTCGGCATGCGGATAGAGAGTCCTGACGACGTGGAGCCCGCATTGCGCGAGGCCTTTAGGCGCAAGGACGAACTGGTACTGATGGATTTCATCACCGATCAGACCGAAAACGTGTACCCGATGGTCCAGGGGGGCAAGGGTCTCACCGAAATGATTCTTGCCGAGGAGCTGTGAGCGGCGTGCACGATGCGCAGTCGGGTCTGATCAACGTTGGCTGAATGGAGTCTGGCTCGGCGGCGCCACGAGCGCCGCGTCGAATCGGCGTCAAGTACGCCCGGGGCCGGACCTCAGCGAGGGAGCGATGCGGCATATCATTTCCATCATGCTTGAAAACGAACCGGGTGCTCTTTCCCGGGTTGCGGGATTGTTTTCCGCACGCGGCTACAACATCGAAACGCTCACCGTAGCCCCGACCGAAGATGAATCGCTGTCGCGCATGACCATTGTGACGACCGGATCCGATGACGTGGTCGAACAGATCACTAAGCAGCTCAACAAGCTTGTCGAAGTCGTGAAAGTGGTTGATCTTTCCGAATCCGCGCACATCGAGCGTGAGCTCATGCTGATCAAGGTCCGCGCCACCGGCAAGGAGCGCGAAGAGATGAAACGTATGTCGGAAATCTTTCGCGGCCGTATTATCGACGTCACCGACAGCACCTACACCATGGAGCTCACGGGGACCGGGGCGAAGCTCGATGCATTTATCCACGCGATGGAGCCCAGTCTGATACTGGAAACGGTCCGAACGGGAGCTTCGGGGATCGCTCGGGGGGAGAGGATCCTGAAGGTTTGATTTTTTACTGCCGGGTTCCTCCGTGGAATCCGATTCGCAGAGGAACGAGGGAGCAACATGAAAGTCTATTACGACAAGGACGCCGATCTCTCGCTCGTCAAGGGCAAGAAGGTCACCATCGTGGGTTATGGCTCACAGGGACACGCCCACGCACTGAATCTGAACGACTCGGGCGTGAAAGTTACCGTTGGCCTGCGCAAGGGCGGTGCATCCTGGGACAAGGCGAAGAAGGCCGGGTTGAGCATCAAGGAGGTCTCCGTAGCGGTCGACGGCGCGGATTTCGTCATGATGCTGATGCCGGACGAGCACATCGCCGCGGTATACCGATCCGAGGTCGAGCCGAACATCCGCAAGGGAGCGACGCTCGGATTCGCGCATGGATTCAACATCCACTACGGTCAGGTCATGCCGCGCGAGGACCTCGACGTGGTCATGATCGCGCCGAAGGCCCCGGGACATACGGTGCGATCCACCTACGCCCAGGGCGGGGGCACGCCCATGCTGATCGCAGTGCATCGCGACCAGAGCGGCAAGGCCCGCGATCTCGCGCTCTCGTACGCGGCAGCGATCGGCGGCGCCCGTGCTGGAGTCATCGAGACCACCTTCAAGGAAGAGACTGAAACAGACTTGTTCGGGGAACAGACCGTGCTTTGCGGCGGCTGCGTGGAACTGGTCAAGGCAGGCTACGAGGTGCTCACCGAGGCCGGCTATGCCCCGGAGATGGCTTACTTCGAGTGCCTGCACGAGCTCAAGCTGATCGTGGATCTCATGTACGAGGGCGGGATCGGCACCATGAACTACTCGATCTCGAACAACGCGGAATACGGCGAGTACGTGACCGGCCCGAAGATCATTACTGAAGAAACCAAGAACGCCATGCGTGCGGCGCTTGCCCGCATCCAGTCCGGCGAGTACGCAAAGGATTTCATACTGGAGAATCGCGCCGGCGCGCCGACCCTGCTCTCGCGCCGGCGCATGACCGCCGAGCACCCTATCGAGGTGGTGGGAGAAAAGCTCAGGGCGATGATGCCCTGGATCAAGAAGAACAAGCTTGTCGACCAGTCGCGGAACTAGGGCGAGCGGAGCCGAGCACGACAAGGGCATGAGCGCAAGCTACCCGCATCCGGTCATCGCCCGGGAAGGCTGGCCCTTCCTGGGAGTTGCAGCTGTGGCGGCGGTGGTTGCAAGCTGGTGGAGCGGATGGTGGTCGCTCCCCTTGTGGCTGGCCACGATTTTCGTCCTGCAGTTCTTCCGCGATCCGTCGAGGCGGGTTCCGGGGGACGGTCACACGGTCGTTTGCCCCGCCGACGGACGCGTGGTCGCCGTGGGTCCTGCCCGTGATCCTTACCTCGATCGCGATGCGATCAAGGTCAGCGTGTTCATGAACGTGTTCAACGTCCATTCCAACCGCTCGCCGGTGGACGGCGAGGTGAAACAGTGCTGGTACAACCCCGGCAGTTTCGTCAATGCGGCGCTCGACAAGGCTTCCGTGGAGAACGAGCGCAACGCGCTGTGGCTGCGCACTCCGGGCGGCGCCGACGTCACCTGCGTGCAGATAGCAGGGCTCATTGCACGGCGCATCCTCTGCTACGTCAAGGAAGGGGATGCTGTTGCCCGGGGGCAGCGCTTCGGTTTCATTCGTTTCGGTTCGAGAGTGGACGTCTACGTCCCTAAGAGCGCGACGATCACAGCGGCGCTGGGTGACAAGGTCTACGCGACGAGCACCGTGATCGCCACGCTTGCCAAACATGTTTAAACACAATTTCCGCAAGCCGCTGTTGAACACCGAAATCCGCCGCCGCGGTATCTATCTTCTGCCGAATATCTTTACGACCGCCGCGTTGATCGCGGGGTTCTACGCAATCGTACAGGGGATGGACCATCATTTCGACGACGCTGCCAAGGCCATCTTCGTGGCGATGATCCTCGATACCTTGGACGGGCGCGTCGCGCGCCTGACCCACACGCAGAGCGCATTTGGGGCGGAATACGATTCGCTGTCCGATATGGTTTGCTTCGGCGCGGCGCCGGCGCTGGTGATGTACGAATGGGCACTCAAGGACCTGGGACGGGTCGGGTGGATTCCGGCGTTAGTTTACTGCGTTGGGGCGGCGCTGCGCCTTGCGCGCTTCAACACCAATATCGAAGTGATCGACAAGCGTTTCTTTCAAGGACTACCGAGCCCGGCGGCGGCGGCGTTGGTTGCTGGGTTTCTGTGGCTCGCTATCGACAACAAGATTCCCGTTGGCGAATATGGCATGCCTTGGGTGGCCGCGTGCCTGACTCTTTACGCGGGGATCACAATGGTGAGCAACGTACCCTTCCACAGCTTCAAGGGAATCAATTTGCGCCGGTCGGTGCGGTTCGCCGTGATCCTGCTCATCGTCCTCGCATTTATTCTCGTCATCTCCGACCCGCCGATCGTGCTGTTCCTCCTGTTTCTAGCTTACGGGTTCTCGGGATACGCGCACTGGCTCTGGAAAAAGCGCCGGCCTAGGGTATCTGCTTCCTAGTTGCGATTGAGCGGGAAACCCGTTATATTGCCCCGCATGCATTTCCGCGCCATTGCTCTCAGCCTCACCCTCGGCAGCCTGCTTCTGGCGGGCCTGCTGCTGCGCCTCGCGCGCACATAACCCCACTCTAAATCCAGCAGTACCCGGTCGCGGCGCAAGCAGGCGCCGTGAATGCTTTCGCGATTTCACCCTGGAGCGGCACCATGAAAGAAAAATTGATCATATTCGACACGACCATGCGCGACGGGGAGCAGAGCCCCGGCGCATCCATGACAAAAGAGGAAAAGCTGCGCATCGCGCGACAGCTGGAGCGCATGCGCGTGGACGTCATCGAGGCGGGGTTCGCGGCCTCCAGCCCGGGGGATTTCGAATCGGTGCAGGCCGTGGCGAGCATCATAAAGGAGAGCACAGTGTGCTCTCTGGCCAGGGCGAATGACCGTGACATAGCGCGTGCAGCGGAGGCCGTCAAGCCGGCCAAACAGGGACGCATTCATACCTTCATCGCGACTTCGCCGATCCACATGGAAAAGAAGCTGCGCATGACCCCCGACCAGGTGCTGACCGAGGCGGTCAATGCCGTCCGATTCGCCCGCAAATTCACCGACGACATCGAGTTCTCGCCGGAGGATGCGGGTCGCTCGGAGATTGATTTCCTGTGCCGCGTCCTCGAGGCCGTGATAAAGGAAGGCGCAAGAACGGTCAACATCCCCGATACGGTCGGGTACACTCTGCCCGAGCAGTTCGGGTCGCTGATCCGGAAACTGAGAGAGCGGGTGCCCAATTCCGACAAGGTCGTCTGGTCGGTGCACTGCCACAACGACCTGGGACTCGCGGTCGCCAATTCCCTTGCGGCGGTCATGAACGGGGCGCGCCAGGTCGAGTGCACGATAAACGGGCTCGGGGAGCGGGCCGGCAACGCGTCCCTGGAGGAAATCGTGATGGCAGTGCGCACGCGGCAGGACGTGTTTGCGTGCGATACGCAACTGGACAGCACGCAGATAGTTCCGGCGAGCCGCCTCGTTTCCGGAATCACCGGTTTTCCGGTGCAGCCCAACAAGGCCATCGTCGGGGCAAATGCCTTTGCGCACGAAGCGGGAATACACCAGGATGGGGTGCTCAAGAGCCGCGAAACCTACGAAATCATGCGCGCGCAGGACGTCGGTTGGTCGGCTAACAAGCTCGTCCTGGGCAAGCATTCAGGCCGGAGCGCCTTCAAGCAACGTCTCAAGGAACTCGGCATCGATCTGGATTCCGAAGACGCTTACAACAAGGCGTTCCAGCGTTTCAAGGACCTCGCAGACAAGAAGCACGAGATTTTCGACGAAGACCTGCAGGCGCTCGTTTCAGGCGGGAGGGATGAGACGGAATCGGAACTGTGGAGACTGGTGTCGATCGAGCAGGAGAGCGGCAGCGCGAAGCGACCGCAGGCCAAGATCGTGCTCTCGGAAGCGGGGGCAGACCGAATCGCCCGCTCCGAGGGCGATGGTCCGGTGGATGCCACGTTCAAAGCGATCGAAAGCGTGGCGAAGAGCGGCGCGGAACTTCTGCTTTTTTCGGTCAATGCGGTGACCCAGGGAACCGAATCGCAGGGTGAAGTGACCGTGCGCCTGTCAAGGGGCGGCAGGATCGTGAACGGCATTGGAGCCGACACTGACATCATCGTCGCCTCCGCGAAGGCATACGTGAATGCGCTGAACAAGCTGCAAAACAAGGCTGAGCGGATTAACCCGCAGGTGTGATTCCCCAGCGCGGGCGCCCCGGGCATTCAGGCCGGGCTGCGCGTGGCCCTGACGTATGCAATTGCGCTGCAGAAGAAGGCCAGGGAGAGCAGGATCTCGGCTCCGGCGAGGCGGGCGGAAACGCCGGATTCCGTCAACCCGCGAACCAGTCCTTCAGCGAAGTAGGCGAGGACCAGCAGCGATGCCCATTGGTAGGTGTAGCGCCTCCCGCCCAGCACGCCGAAAAGGGGCGCGAGCAGCGGCAGCGCCTTGAGCATCAGCCAGGATCCGCCGTGCCGCAGGGGCGCCAGCCACAGCTCCCAGGAAAGGCAAAGAAACACGAGCGCCACCAGGCTCACCGTGGCCGCACATGCGAGTGCAGCAGGTTTCATGCCTTGCGGCTTGTGCTCGCCAGTGCCGCCAGTGCGGCGCGTGCGCTACCCGCGTCAGTGACGGCTTGCTCGAAACCGAAACGCAGCAACCTGAACTCGGTACCATAGCGGGCGCGTACATCGAAGCCGTCGCAGTCCAGACCAATCATCGTCGCCTCGCTTGCCTCGCCACCCAATGCGTGGCGGCAGTAGTCGCGTAGGTTATGGGAGTGCTCGGCGTTCATGTGGGCAACAATATCGGGCTCGGAATTGGCAAGCGTATTCAGCGGGGGGGCATAGTCCTCGGCCGATAACCAGTGAATGGACCCGAATCCCTCTATGAAGCGGACCGCCAGTAGGTCCAGCGCGAAGAAGGCAAAATCGCCCAATGCGAGGAGGTTCCGGGAATCGGGAAAGAAGCGCTGATAACGGGAAGCAGCCGGACTGGTGGGCTCGAGCGCGGTAGCACTACCCAGAAGCGTGACGCGCGCCCCCGCCTGTGGGTCAGACGCTTCGTCGTGGGCAAGTAAGCTCGCGCGGGGATCTGCCAGGAGGTTCTTGGTGTGCTCGGCGAGCCGGCTCACCAGTATCACGGGTCGTGCCGAGTGGTCGAGTACATAAGGGACAAGCGAACCGAACGGGTGACCCCGGTGCCGCAGCGAGAGCGTCGACAGCACGCCGGCTCGGCACGATGCGAGATGCTTGCGCGCGCTGTATCCGCGGTTCATCGCGGCTGCACCAAATCGGGCGCGGAACGGCGACTCCTGCAGCGAAGAACCGGGCTACTACCATCGAAATCAACCGAGGAGGACACTCGTACTATTATATCGACGTTCTCCTGCAGACCGGTGCATTCAATGCAGCCAGAAGTGCGACAGATCGGCCTGTTCCTCGTCCATGTTTGCAAGCGGTTCAACCAGGACCGTTGTTTGCAGATCGCTTCGAGTCTCACCTTTACGACATTGCTTGCACTCGTGCCTCTGATTACCATCGCGCTTACTCTTGTGTCCGCATTCCCCGTGTTCTCAGGGTTAGGAGAGCAGATTCGAGCATTCCTGCTCGCCAACATGTTGCCGGAGACTGCGGGGAAGGTCGTCGCCGGGTATATCGAGCAGTTCGCGGGTCGCGCCGGCAACCTAACCCTCCTTGGCACCGTAGCGCTCGCTGTCACCGCATTCATGATGATGTTCACCATCGAGCGCGCGTTCAATTCCATCTGGCGCGTGTCCCAGGCGCGTCCCGTGGCGCAGAGGATTTTTGTCTACTGGGTGGCACTCACGCTGGGGCCGGTGATGATGGGGGCAAGCCTCAGTATCACTTCCTACATCGTCGGGGCATCACTCGGCTTTGCCCGGCAGTTTCCGGCCGCAGTCGCCGCCTTGTTCTGGCTCGTCCCCTTCGTTCTGACCTGCGCAGCGTTCACGCTGCTGTACTATGTCGTGCCAAACCGCGCGATGAGAATCGGCCACGCGCTCGCAGGGGGCATTGTGGGAGGACTTGCTTTTGAGATTATGAAACGCGGGTTCGCCGTTTATGTTGCAAAATTCCCGACCTACACCCTGGCATACGGGGCATTTGCGGCGATACCGGTGTTCCTGCTGTGGATATATTTCTCATGGGTAGTGATCGTGGTTGGAGCGTTGATCGCGGCACTGGCGCCGGACTTCGCGTTACTCAAGAGCGGAGCAAGGTCTGGATCCTCGGTCGGCTTTCGCGAGGCGTTGAACCTGCTGCTCGTGCTCGCCCGTGCACAGCGAGTTGCCGAGCTTCTCGATCCGGGGCAGATCTCGCGCCGTACGTCGCTGACGGGAGAGCAGACCGAGGCGCTGCTTGTTCGTGCCCTTCGGCGCGGCTGGGTGACGAGGACAGTCGCAGGCCGCTACGGACTGGCGATGGACGCGGACAGGATCTTCGTGGCTGACGTATACGGCGAATTCTTCCTTGGCGAGGGAGATCCGGTGGGCGCGGATACTCGCGATGCTGGCAAAGTTCTGCTGGAGCGGTTCACAGCCCAGGCAGAAGAGCTGCTGAAGTTGCCACTGACGCAACTGCTCGATGGAGAAGCAGCCTCAACCCACTAGAATTGCCCGATTGAAGGATAGTTTCACCGTGACTTTCAAGTCCATTTCACGTGATCAGCGCCTCATCGTTGCCCTGGACGTCCCAGACGTCGTTCAGGCGAAGTCCCTGGTGGACCGATTGGGGGACGAGGTGAGCTTCTACAAGCTGGGACTGGAATTGTTCATGGCCGATGGTTACTTCGGCCTCGTTGAGTGGCTTGCAGATCGAGGAAAGAAGGTATTTGTCGACCTGAAGTTCTTCGACGTTCCCGAAACGGTTCGCGCAGCGGTACGGGGACTGCGTGACAGGAACGTGAGCTTCGCGACAGTGCATGGCAATCAGGCCATGCTCGAAGCTGCCGGCAAGGAAAAAGGCGAGGTGAAGATTCTCGCTGTGACAGCCCTTACCAGCCTGGACCGGGGGGACCTCGATGACCTGGGTTTCAAGTGCGACGTAGAGAAGCTGGTGTTGTCCCGCGCCAGGCGGGCGCTCGAAGCGGGATGCGACGGCGTGGTTTCATCGGGGCTGGAGGCGCGCGCGCTGCGGCGCGAGCTCGGCTCGCGGCTGCTGGTGGTGACGCCAGGAATCCGTCCAGTGGACAATCGACCTGCAGACGACCAGAAGCGCACGGTGGATGTGGCGCAGGCGTTTGACAATGGCGCCGACTACATCGTCGTCGGGAGGCCGATACGCCAGGCGCCCGATCCGCGGGCGGCGGCGCACGCAATTCAGGCTACGATTGCGACCTTGTTTCCTGCCTGATTGCCAAGCCGGTGACGCGCAGTCCCGGGGCAGGCCCCAGCGCCAGCTGTCCCTGGTATCGCCACACCCCGCGCCAGGCAGCAAATACTTGGTTCGGGTATTCCGTTCTGCCCACGGTGCCGTTATAGCGCGCAAGAGCCCGGAACAGGTCACCTCTTTCGACCTTGAGGTAGTGCTTGAGAATGACGCATCCGTAGCGCAGGTTGGTGCGCAGGCTGAATAAATTGTCGCCCTTTCGGCCGACCAGCCCGATCCAGAACGGCATGACCTGCATGTAGCCCCGGGCCCCGGATCTGGATACTGCATACTTCCTGAAGGTGCTTTCTACCTGTATCAAGGCTAGCACGAGCTGTGGGTCAAGTCCGGCGCGAATCGACTCGTGATGCACTGTGCGCAGGAAATCCACCCGCGATCGAAAATCGGGCATTTTCTTCTCAAGCCGCTGGGACATTTCTGCCAGCCAGTTGACGGCCGCAGCGGAGTTGCTGAATCCGTGACGCGGCGCTGGACGGTCCGCGATGGACGACTGCAGATCCGCCCGAACTTCTACAGCGAGGGGTTCGTATATCTGGCTGCCGGCCAGCACATCCGTGGTCAGCGCAATCGCGAGGCCGATAAGTGCCGGTTTCAGCACAATCTGGAGCGCAGGCGTGCCAAGGCTTCCGCTCGGTCCAGTCTTTCGCCCTTCGAATCGCGCCGGGCCTGATATTCGACGACCCCCTCCTTGAGGCTACGCTCACCTACGACCAGGCGATGCGGGATTCCGATGAGTTCCATGTCGGCGAGCATCACGCCCGGGCGCTCGTCGCGATCATCGAGCAGCACTTCAATTCCGGATGCAGTCAATTCTCCGTAAAGAGCGTCGGCGGCATCGCGAACCGCGGCGCTCTTGGCGTAGCCGATGGGAACCAGAGCTACCTGGAATGGCGCGATTGCCTCAGGGAAAACGATGCCGCGCTCATCGTGATTCTGCTCAATCGCAGCGCCGACGATGCGCGTGATTCCTATTCCATAGCAACCCATCTCGAACGGACGGGCGCTTCCCGTTTCGTCGAGGAACGTCGCCTTCATTGTCTGGGAATACTTGATGCGCAGCTGGAACACGTGGCCGACCTCGATGCCGCGCTGGATTTCCAGCGTACCTCTGCCGTCGGGACTGGGGTCGCCGGCAACAACCTTACGAACGTCATTGATGTGTGGCGTGACCGGAATATCGCGCTTCCAATTTACTCCAGTCAAGTGAAAACCCTCGGTGTTTGCGCCGCATGTGAAATCGCTCATCTGCGCCACCGTAAGATCGGCCACCAGGTGTGTCGAGTCTGGAATTCCAACCGGTCCGATATATCCTGGAGCGCAGTTCAAGTACTGCTTGATTTCAGTTTCACTTGCAAACCTGAACTCACCAAGGATCTTTTGCAGTTTCACTTCGTTCAAGTCATGGTCGCCGCGTAACAACACCAAAGCAAACACGCTTGACCCAGTTCCAGTTTGGAGCGGAATCTCCTTTCGTATGATCGCTATTGCCTTAACGGTCTTTTCCAAGGGCACGCCGAGCAGCATCGACACGTCCTCGCAACGGGTTTTCCCCGGTGTTGGCACCTGTCTCATTTCCTGCTCCGGCGCGGCTCGTTCACCGGCCGGCGCCATGGCTTCGGCGAGCTCGACATTTGCGGCGTAGTTCGACTGGGGGCAATAGGCGATGGCGTCTTCGCCAGAGTCCGCGAGTACGTGGAACTCGTGCGAGCCCGTGCCTCCGATTGAGCCGGGATCGGCGGAAACCGCGCGGAATGTGAGTCCCAGGCGGGTAAAGATCCGGGTGTAGGTGTCGTACATATTGCGGTATTCGCGTTGCAGATCCTCGTAGCTCGCATGAAACGAGTAACCGTCCTTCATGGTAAATTCGCGTCCGCGCATCACGCCGAAGCGCGGCCGGATCTCGTCGCGAAACTTCGTCTGAATCTGGTAGAAGTGCACGGGCAACTGCCTGTAGCTGCGGATCTCGCGCCTGGCGATGTCAGTGATCACCTCTTCGTGTGTCGGGCCGATGCAGAATTCGCGATCGTGGCGGTCCCTGATTCGCAGAAGCTCAGGTCCGTACTCTTGCCACCGGCCCGACTCCTGCCACAATTCGGCGGGCTGCACCGCGGGCATGAACAGCTCGATCGCGCCCGCCCGGTTCATCTCCTCCCGAACGATCGCCTCGACTTTGCGAGTCACTCGCAGCCCCATCGGCATCCACGTGTAGATGCCGCCCGCAAGCCGCCGGATCAGGCCCGCACGCACCATCAGTTTGTGGCTGGTCAGCTCGGCGTCGGCCGGAGCTTCCTTGAGGGTCGCAAGAAAATATCGGGAAGCGCGCATGCCGGTGCAGACAGGGGAGGCCTCATATTCTACTTGAACTCCCAGGTCGGGCAGCCTGCCGGGGGGTTGTTCAAATCGGCGGCGATTTATGAAAGAATGGGGACAAGGAGTTACTGCTGGATTGCACATGCTCGATCGAGACGGCTACCGGCCGAACGTCGGCATCATCCTCTGCAACTTGCGCAACGACGTGTTTTGGGGCAAGCGCATTAGAGAGCATTCCTGGCAATTTCCGCAGGGCGGGATCAAGCTCGGGGAAACGCCGGTCCAGGCCATGTACCGGGAGTTGCAGGAAGAAGTGGGTCTGCTGCCCAATCACGTGAAGATCCTGGGGCGGACGCGTGACTGGCTGCGTTACGAAGTGCCCGAGCAGTGGCTCAAGCGCGATTGGCGCGGTAGCTACCGCGGGCAAAAGCAGATCTGGTTCTTGTTGCGACTCGTGGGGCGGGACTGCGACGTGCATTTGCGCGCGTCGGAGAAACCCGAGTTTGACGCGTGGCGTTGGAACGACTATTGGGTACCGCTGGATTCCGTGATCGATTTCAAGAGGGAGGTGTACCAGCAGGCCCTCAACGAACTTGCGCGCTTCCTGATCCGGAGTCCGCGCCGCAAGGTGCCCCCCGAGGAAGCCGCGTCCGGCTAGCCGCACGTCCCGGACCCAAACGCGGGTGTTGAACTTGACATCCAGCCAAACGTCACGTTAAAGTAGTTCCAGTTATTAGAGTAAGTCTAATATTTCATTTCCGCAGCGATCTGCGCACCAACCTCAGGAGACTCTGATGCAACTCAAGGGCACAAAAACGCATGGCAATCTGAAGGCGGCCTTCGCCGGTGAGTCGCAAGCCAACCGACGTTATCTCTATTTCGCGGCCAAGGCCGATGTCGAAGGCCAGAACGACGTTGCCGCCGTTTTCCGTTCCACGGCGGAAGGCGAAACAGGCCACGCACATGGACACCTGGAGTACATGGAGCAGGTCGGTGATCCCGCCACCGATCTGCCGATCGGCAACACGCGTTCGAATCTCAAGGCAGCGATCGCCGGAGAAACGCACGAATATACCGACATGTACCCAGGTATGGCCAAGGCTGCGCGGCAGGAGGGTTTTTCCGAAATCGCCGATTGGTTCGAAACGCTGGCAAAAGCGGAGCGCTCTCACGCAAACCGCTTTCAGAAGGCGCTCGACTCGCTCGCCGACTAGGCTCGAGCTCTCGTTCCTCAGCTCCGCGGGCGCGAGATGTCCTGAGGACCTCTCATCCCGCGGAGTCATCGTTAGCAAAATGGTTCCGGTTCCGCAATGACAGTTCGAGAAGGGAGTTTGGAGGCTCCCACACGCCATCCGATCGAGTGGCGTACGCCGCAGTTCTACGACGAAACCAAGCTCCTTGCCGAAATGGAGCGGGTTTTCGGCATTTGCCACGGCTGCCGGCGATGCGTCAATCTATGCACCGCGTTTCCAACGCTATTTGACCTAGTCGACGCGAGCACGACGCTTGAGGTGGACGGGGTCGAGAAGTCGCAGTTCTGGAAGGTGGTGGACCAGTGCTATCTCTGCGACATGTGCTACATGACCAAGTGCCCCTATGTTCCCCCGCACCCCTGGAACGTGGACTTCCCGCATCTCATGCTGCGCGCCAAGGCAGTGAAGTACAAGAATGGACAGGTGCGTGCCCGAGATCGGCTGCTGTCGGCGACCGACGCGATGGGCAAGCTTGCGGCAATCCCCGTGGTTGCCCAGGCCATCAATGCAGCCAAGCGGAACTCCGCCGTGCGGACGGTCATGGAAAAAGTCATCGGCGTCGACCGGCGCAGGCCGTTGCCATCCTATAGTCCCGGGAAGTTTCGTCAAGCAGCAGCAGCGAGCCGGGATTACCAGCCGAAAACCGGCACTCGCGCTCCTGGCAAGGTAGCAATATTTTCGACTTGCTACGTCAACTACAACGAACCGGGGATTGGTCATGATTTGCTGGCCGTTCTCGACCACAACGAGATTCCGTACGCAATCGTCGTTAAGGAAGCCTGCTGCGGGATGCCCAAGCTCGAGCTGGGGGATCTCGCGGGTGTGGAGCGTCTAAAGGAGGTGAACATCCCGAATCTTGCGAAACTCGCCCGCGAGGGCTATGCGATTCTCACGCCGGTGCCCTCCTGCACGTTGATGTTCAAGAAGGAACTACCCCTTCTGTTCCCGGAGGACGCCGACGTAAAGGCGGTGAGCGAGGCGACACTCGATCCGTTTGAATACTTGGTCATGCGCTCTCGAGATGGTCTGCTGAAGACGGATTTCCGGAACTCGCTTGGTAAAGTCTCCTACCATATCCCGTGCCACTCCCGGGTGCAGAATATTGGCCAAAAGACCCGCGAAGTCCTGCAGATGGTTCCTGGCACGACGCTGACGACGGTGGAGCGCTGCTCGGGGCACGATGGCACTTGGGGAGTCAAATCTGAGTACTACGACAACTCCATGAAAATCGGTGCGCCGGTGTTCCGCCAGATGGCCACCGGCGACCCGGACTTCATCAGTTCGGACTGTCCGATTGCCGCCAGCCATGTGCAGCACGGCATGGGTCCGACGCGCGCACGCAAGACGCATCCTCTTTCGTTGCTGCGGATCGCATACGGTATCTGAGCGGCGTCATGCCCCGCATCGAGCGCGCGAGCCTGATGAGCCTGGAGGAGTATGCGCGCGAACGCCCGCAACTTCGAGCCAGAGTCATGGCTCACAAGAAAAACCGGCTCGTGCAACTCGGTGAGCATCTTGTGCTCGCGTTCGAGGACGAGCTCACGATTCGCTATCAGGTGCAGGAGATGCTTCGCGTGGAGAGAATATTCGAGGAAGAGGGCATCCAGCAGGAGCTCGATGCCTACAATCCCCTCATTCCTGACGGACGGAACCTCAAGGCGAGCATGATGCTCGAATACGCCGACCCGGACGAGCGCCGCAGCCGGCTCGAAGAATTGATCGGGATCGAGGACAAGGTATGGATCCAGGTGAAGGGATACGAGCGAGTCTTGGCTTTCGCGGACGAAGATCTCGAGCGGGAAAACGAAACGAAGACCTCGGCCGTTCACTTCCTTCGATTCGAGCTTACCGAACGAGTGGCTGAAGCATTCAAGTCAGGGGTAAACCTCACGATAGGGGTCGAACACCCGCGATACACGACGAGGGTGGAGATTCCGGAGTCCGTCCGGGAAGCACTCGTCAAGGACTTCACTTGAGGTCGGCACGGAGGTTCCTGTTTTCGTAGCGGTGACCCTCACGTCGCCTCCGATTCCGCGGAAGGCGATGGGAAGGGACAGCCTTCCGGAGCTCCTAGAGCACTACCAAGTTGTTCCGGTGGATGAGTTCCGGCTCGTCGACGTAGCCAAGAATTGACTCGATCTCGGTCGATGCGCGCCCGGCTATGCGTCGAGCCTCCTGTGCGGCGTAGTTTGATAGGCCCCGTGCAACTTCGATGCCATCGGGGGACACGCAGGCAACAACGGCTCCCCGATCGAAATCCCCCTCGACACGTTTAACGCCGATCGGCAGCAGGCTTTTCCCGCCGGAGCGCAGCGCTGCGGCGGCGCCCGCATCGATAATGAAGCGCCCGGCAACCTGCAGATGGTCGGCGAGCCACTGCTTGCGCGCCGCAAGAGGCGTGGCATCGGGAACCAGCAAAGTGCCGACCGATTCTCCGGCTGCGAGCCTAATCAGAACGTCCTCTTCGCGCCCTGAGGCTATTACTGTTTCAGCGCCCGACCGTGCGGCACGTTTTGCTGCAAGCACCTTGGTCAGCATCCCGCCGCTGGCAATCCTGGATCCGGTACCCCCCGCCATTTCCTCGAGCCGAGGCTCGCCGGCGCGCGCACTGCGAACCAACGTAGCATTCGGGTTGCGACGTGGGTCATCGGTGTAGAGTCCGGACTGGTCGGTCAGGATCACCAGGCAGTCGGCCTCCACCAGGTTGGTCACCATCGCTGCAAGAGTATCGTTGTCCCCGAACCGGATTTCGTCGGTGACCACCGTGTCGTTCTCGTTGATGATAGGAATGATCCCCATCCCGAGCAATGTCAACAGGGTAGAGCGCGCGTTGAGATAGCGCTGGCGGTCCGCCAGGTCGGCATGGGTGAGCAGCACCTGCGCAGTGCGCAGGCCGTATTCCCGAAAGCAGGATTCGTACACCTGCACGAGGCCCATCTGCCCCACGGCCGCTGCAGCTTGCAACTCGTGAATGGATTGGGGGCGTTTCGTCCAACCCAGGCGCTGCATACCTTCCGCAATGGCGCCGCTGGAAACGAGCACAACCTCTTTGCCTGTCCGGCAAAGCCTGGCAATTTGCCCCGCCCAGCGCGCGATCGCCGAAGCGTCCAGTCCGGTACCGCCATTCGTAACCAGCGTGCTGCCAACTTTGACGACAAAACGCTTGCTCTGTTTCATGTCGTCTTCGTGCTTTCCAGAAACGTCATGATCGCAAGACTCAGTTCACGGCACCCCTCGCCGCTGATTGCAGACATGCAAAAGCTCGGCCCACGCCAGCGAAGGCCCTGGGCGATCTCGGCAGCGGCTGCCTGCCTTTTCGAGTCCGGTAGCATATCCATCTTGTTGAGCACCAGCCAGCGCGGTTTGCGATAAAGCGCCGGGTCAAATTTCTTCAATTCGGCGGCGATCGCTCGAGCATCCCGAACCGGATCGCCTGCCTCGTCCAAAGGAGCGACGTCCACGATGTGCAGTAACAGACGCGTGCGTGCGAGGTGTCTCAGGAACTGGTGCCCCAAACCCGCACCTTCGGCCGCGCCCTCGATCAGGCCGGGAATGTCCGCCACTACGAAACTTCGGTCAACGCCCACGCGCACCACGCCAAGGTGCGGATGCAGGGTGGTAAAGGGATAGCCGGCTACCTTGGGACGCGCCGCGGAAACGGCCCGGATGAAGGTGGATTTCCCGGCGTTGGGCATGCCGAGCAGCCCGACGTCCGCGAGTACCTTCAGTTCGAGCTTGAGGACGCCATTCTCGCCGGGCTCCCCGGGCGTCGACCGGCGGGGCGCACGGTTGGTGCTCGACTTGAAATTGACATTTCCGAGCCCACCCTTGCCTCCACGCGCGAGTAGCGCCTTCTGATTGTGCTCTGCGAGATCCGCCACCATCGCGCCGGATTCGGCGCTCGTGATCACGGTGCCCGCGGGCATTCGTAGCACGATGTCGTCGGCGCTTTTTCCGCTGCGTTGGCCGCCCCCCCCGTGTTCTCCGTCGCGCGCGCGGTGAATTCGCGCGAATCGGTACTCGACGAGAGTATTGATGTTCCGATCGGCCAACGCGTAGATGCTGCCGCCACCGCCACCGTCTCCACCGTCGGGCCCACCGCGCGGCACGTACTTTTCCCGCCTGAAACTGACGACACCATTGCCCCCCTTGCCGGCGTGAATTTCGATTCGGGCTTCGTCGATGAACTTCATTCGGGGCGTAGCAGCACAAACAAAAAAGCCCCATCCATGGACAGGGCCTTGTCGGGATCAGATGGCTCTTAGGAAGACGGGATCACGTTGACGGTCTGCTTCCGATCCGGGCCCTTGAATTTGAACTGGACCTTGCCGCCGATCTTTGCAAACAAGGTGTGGTCCTTGCCAACTCCCACATTGTCTCCTGGATGGACTCGAGTACCGCGCTGGCGGACGATGATGCTTCCTGCTGCAACCGCCTGGCCGCCGAATCGCTTTACCCCGAGGCGCTTGGCCTGCGAGTCGCGCCCGTTGCGGGAACTGCCGCCCGCCTTCTTGTGTGCCATGGTGTTTCCCTTTCCTGCGGCGCCTAGGCCGCGGTAATGCCGGTGATCTGAATCTCGGTGTAACTCTGCCGGTGCCCCCGGTGCCTCTTGGAATTCTTTCGCCTCCGCAACTTGAATGTCATCACTTTGTCGGCCAGGCCGTGCGACACGATCTTGGCTTTGACCAAGGCGCCGCTTACCACGGGGCTTCCAACTCTCAGCGATTGCCCCTCGCCGACCAGCAGGACTTGGTCGAGCACGAGTTCGCTGCCTACGGAAGCTGCCAGCTTTTCGATCCTCAGTTTTTCTCCGGCGCGAACACGGTACTGCTTGCCCCCAGTCTTTACTACCGCGTACATAGCGCCCCCAATGACGAAAAAACGAGATTATACATACCTTTAGCGGGTGTGGGCAAAAGAATTATGCTATGCTCCCTTTCCGCCGCCGAGCCGAATCCCGCTGTGCTCCCGTCCCCTTTGCAGCCAGAACTTCTCCGTAACCTTATCGCCGCAGACATGGCCGAGGTCGACGCCGTGATCCGGCGCCGGCTTGCCTCGGACGTGGTTCTGATCCGTCAGATTGCGGAGTACATCATCGCCGGGGGCGGCAAGCGGCTGCGGCCGGCGCTAGTGCTCCTTGCCGCCGGCGCGACCGGGTACCGCGGCGAGCATCATGTCGAACTCGCGGCGGTCGTCGAGTTCATCCACACGGCGACGCTGCTGCACGACGACGTCGTCGACGAGTCCGAGTTGCGCAGGGGCCGGAAGACTGCAAATGCCCAGTTCGGCAACGCCGCCAGCGTGCTGGTTGGCGATTTCCTGTACTCGCGCTCGTTCCAGATGATGGTCGGAGTGCGCAGCATGCGGGTCATGGAAGTGCTTTCGGACGCGACCAATGCCATCGCGGAAGGCGAAGTGCTGCAGCTGTTGCATGCCCATGATTTCGCGATCAGCGAGTCGAGCTATCTGGAAGTCATCCGGCGCAAGACCGCCAAGTTGTTCGAAGCTGCGGCGCAGTTGGGTGGCATTCTGGGCGGCGCGGACGGCGAAATCGAACGCGGACTGGCGCGATACGGGATGCACCTTGGCATCGCATTCCAACTGATCGATGACGTCCTTGACTATTTCGGCAATGCGTCCCACACCGGAAAGAACCTGGGCGATGACCTCAACGAGGGCAAGCCGACGCTGCCCCTGATTTATGTGATGCAACGCGGGTCGCGCGAGCAGGCAGACCTTGTTCGCCTGGCAATCGAGCAGGGAGGGCGCGATGGGTTCGGGGGGGTTGTCCAGGCGGTGCGCGCGACTGGGGCGCTTGACTACGTTCGGGAGAGGGCCGAGAACGAGGCGCGCTCGGCGCGGGAGGCGATCGCTTCGCTGCCAAATTCAAATTACAAGGATTCTTTGCTAGAATTATCGACTTTCGCGGTTGAGCGCGATTACTAGTTTCCCGATGCGCTCCTCTCCGCAACGCCGCCCGCCCCAGTCGGGGTGTAGCTCAGCCTGGTAGAGTACTGCGTTCGGGACGCAGGTGTCGCTGGTTCGAATCCAGTCACCCCGACCAGTCCGCAGGCGTTTCCGGGTCGCACCGGTATAATGGCCACGCGTCGCAACACGCGATGCGCCTACCACCTCATGGCAGCGTGACCAAGCTCCTTCTCCTGATCGCGGCCGCAGTGGTCATCTACGTAGTGTTGACCGGTGTTGCACGCAAACACCGCCGGGCTGCGGAATCGCCCCCTCCCGAGCCGATGGTGCCCTGCGCATACTGCGGGCTCAATCTGCCGCGTAGCGAAGCTCTCGGAGCCGCAGGCTGCTTTTTCTGCTCTGAGGAACACCGGCGCCTCGGCTCAAAGTAAGCCCGGCATGGCAGGTCCAGCGATCCTCACCTTGTCGTGGCCGCCGCAGACCGGGGCGGTATCCGACTCGTTCTGGGTGTCGCTCAAGTACTTCAACTTCTATCGAATTGCGGTCGCAGGGGTCTTCCTGCTGCTGGGACTGATTTACGGCGACACGGTCAGCCTTGGCAGCCACGATCCGCTGGTATTTACCTATGCGAGTGCCATCTATCTAGTCTTCGCAGTCGTATTCCACATAACGCTGCGCAGGCTCCGCGCCCACTTCAACCTGCACCTGTCGGCGCACGTGGCCACCGACATAGTGGCGGTTGTCCTGCTGATGTATGCCTCCAGCGGCATTCGCAGCGGACTGGGTGTCATGTTACTCATCTCGCTGGCGGGTGCGGCGCTCGTCAGCCGGGGCACGTTGATGCTGTTCTACGTGGCCCTGGCCTCGATTGCAGTGCTACTCGAACAGTCCTACTGGGTCTTGGTGCACGACTTCAGCACGGCGAGCTATCTTCAACCAGGCTTGCTGTCGATCGGGTATTTTGCAACCGCCTTGATGACTAATAGGCTGGCGCGTCGCCTCATACTCAATGAGCGGCTTGCCCGGCAGCGTGGCGCCGACCTTGCAGATCAACTGAGGGTCAACAGGCTGGTTATCCGCGGCGTGCAAGACGGAGTTCTGGTTGTGGACGCCAACGGTCTAGTCCATCAGCACAATCCGAGAGTGGCGGACCTGCTCGGCCGATCCACTCCGGAATTGGGACAGATCGAAGAATACTCCGAGGAGATCGCGCAAAACCTCGCTGCCTGGAGGGCTGGCCACGGAACGAACAGCTTGAACCTTCAGGTCGCCGAGAGCGGTCGCCTGGCTCGTGCACGATTTGTGGCAGCCGGGGTGGCAGGCGGCAGTTTCAGCCTGGTGTTCCTCGAAGATATGTCGAAACTCCAGGAGCAGGCCCAGCAGCTCAAGCTGGCGGCACTCGGACGCCTAACCGCCAACATTGCGCACGAGATACGCAACCCGCTGTCGGCAATCACGCATGCAGGCGACTTGCTTCAGGATGAACAACGCCTGCCGCAGAAAGAACGCTTGCTGCAGATTATCCGGGACAACGCGCGGCGTCTCGAGCGAATGGTGCACGACGTGCTCGAACTCGCGAAGCGTGACCGGGTGCAGCCCGAAACGATCCGGTTGCTTTCTTACCTGACCACGTTCATCGATGAATTTACCCGGAACGAGAACATAGACGGCCGGGTATTCGTCGTGGAGCTTGCCGACGATATCACCCTGGAATTCGACCGGGTGCACCTGAACCAAGTGCTTTGGAATCTCCTGCACAACTCGTGGAGGCACTGTCGGAAGCAGGACGGAAGCGTGCGCTTGACGGCGCGCCGGCGCGCAAATCGAGTAGAATTACACGTCACGGACGATGGTCAAGGTGTGGCAAAGGACTTGCAGCCGCAGCTGTTCGAGCCGTTTTTCACCACTTTCGCAAGCGGCACCGGGCTCGGTCTTTACATCGCCCGCGAGCTGTGCGCGGCGAATGGAGCGAGCCTCGACTATCTCGACCGCCCCCAGGGCGCAGACTTTAGGATTCTATGGCAGGCACCGTAGTTAATCGGCGTGCGGATCGGCGAGCGAGCACGGTACAGGGGCTGGTGCTGGTCGTAGACGACGAAGCTGACATCCGTGAGCTTCTCGAGCTTTCACTGGTGCGGATGGGTTTGGCAGCCGAGAGCACCGGGTCGCTTGCCGAGGCCAAAGAGCTGTTGCGGTCCAAGCGTTACAACCTCTGCCTTACCGACATCCGATTGCCTGACGGAGACGGGCTGGAACTGGTTCGCCATATCGGGGCACACCGCGCGGACTTGCCTGTAGCCGTTATCACCGCGTTCGGCAGCACCGAGAATGCCGTGGCCGCTCTCAAGGCCGGGGCCTTCGACTATCTGACGAAGCCCCTGTCACTCGACCAGCTGCGCGCATTGGTCAAGTCTGCGCTCTCCCTGCCGCAGAAGCCCGTGACGACGCGGTCCGGTGAGCATGACCTCCTGGGCGTAAGTCCCGGGATCGAGCAGGTGCGCCTCATGATCGAGAAACTCGCCCGAAGTCAGGCGCCTCTATACATAACCGGTGAATCCGGAAGCGGTAAAGAGCTCGCGGCGCGCCTCATTCACAGCAGGGGTTCGCGACGCGAGAGCGCGTTTGTTGCAGTGAACTGTGGTGCCATCCCGGAAAATCTGATGGAAAGCGAGTTTTTCGGGTACAAGAAAGGAGCTTTCACGGGGGCCGAGAACGATCGCGACGGATTCTTTCAAGCAGCCAACGGTGGTACCTTGTTTCTGGACGAGGTTGCCGACCTTCCGCTTGCGATGCAGGTGAAGCTGCTTCGTGCAATCCAGGAGAAACACGTCCGAAAAGTCGGTGCCACCTCTGAAGACGCCGTCGACGTGCGATTCATCTGTGCAACGCACCAAAACTTGGCCACATGCGTGGAGTCCGGAAAATTCCGCCAGGACCTTTACTACCGGCTTGCCGTCATCGAACTGAGGATGCCGCCACTCCGGGATTGCCGCGAGGACATTCCGGTGCTGGCGGAAGCGATTCTGCAGCGGTTGTCGGGGGGCGGAAAGGAGCAGGCGCGGCTTTCCGACGCCGCAAAGAGCGCGCTTGCGGCCTACGATTTTCCCGGGAATACGCGCGAGCTGGAGAACATCCTTGAGCGTGCCATCGCGCTTGCCGCGAGCCGGGTGATCCAGCCGGCGGACCTGCACCTTGCGTCGCCAGCGCTTGCCGTTCGCGATGCGGAGCGCGCAAGTTCCAGGTGGCCCCTGCAGGAGTATCTGGATCGTATCGAAAAGGAAGCGATACTGGACGCGTTGGAAAAGACGCGCTTCAACCGAACCGCCGCCGCAAAACTCCTCGGCATCACCTTCAGGGCTTTGCGCTATCGGATGGAACGGCTGGGAATTCACTAGGTGGATCCCGGCTCTCTCGACTCTGGCGGTCTGCTGACAGAGGCGGGGCAAGTTGCATCTCAGAATTGCGACGAACGCCCGAACGATGCGCCGATTACGCTGCTGGTGATACACAACATTAGTCTGCCTCCTGGGGAATTCGGAGGAGATGCTGTGATCCAGTTCTTCGTGAATTCCCTCGATTGTTCGACCCACCCTTATTTCGATGGCCTGCGAGGGCTCAGGGTTTCGGCACATTTCCTGATCCGTCGCGGGGGGGAACTGATCCAGTTTGTGCCGTGCGCAAGCCGCGCTTGGCACTCGGGCCTGTCAACTTGGCGCGGGCGGGAACGTTGCAACGATTTCTCGGTGGGGGTCGAACTCGAAGGTACGGACGACTTGTCCTACACCGAATTGCAGTACGGGCGTCTCGCGCTGCTCACGGCCGCCTTGCACGACAAGTACCCGATTGTCGACATCGTTGGCCACTCCGACATTGCCCCGGGACGCAAGACAGACCCCGGACCCTCCTTCGAGTGGGCGCGCTATCGGGCCGCGCTTGCTCGAGTCAAGAACGCCGTCCGGCGGCGCTAAACCGGCGCCAAGTTTTCTTTCGGCCGTCGGGCTACAGGCCTGCGGCGATTGCGCGTGCAAGTTCCCTTTGAGCCGCCCTGGCGGCGTCGGTTCTGCAATCTTGACAGCACACAACAATTAGTTGCAAACTTCGACACGGATACTATATATTGTGGTCAAGGGATTGTCCCGGCTGGCCGTCCGTCTGTGCAGATAGGCGGCTCACGAAAAGAGGAGACCGTGTATGCAGATTGCGGCCAACGCGACAACCCCCAAACCAGTTTCCGGCGCCGGTTTTCCCGAGGCGACCGTCACGAGCGCGTCCCCGTATTCGGAATACAAGGTGATTCGCCGCAACGGAGCGGTTGTCGGATTTGAGCCCGGCAAGATCTCGGTGGCAATGACCAAGGCGTTCTTGGCCGTGGAAGGAGGCCAGGGCGCTGCATCCGCGCGGATTCGGGAACTGGTCGTCGGTCTGACTGAAGCCGTTGTTGGGGCCCTCATGAGGCGTCAGCCTGCAGGGGGAACCTTTCACATCGAAGATGTGCAGGACCAAGTGGAACTCGCTCTGATGCGATCGGGCGAGCACGAGGTCGCAAGGGCGTATGTGCTGTACCGCGAGAAGCGCGCGGAAGCGCGCGCGAGTGAGGCAGCTCAAAAGAGGTCGGTGACCCAGCCCCAACTACACGTCGTCGAAGATGGCAGGCGCCAGCCGCTCGATTCAGCTCGCCTAGGCGAGCTGATCGCATCGGCCTGCGACGGATTGGGTGAAGCAGTGGATCCAAAATCGATACTCGCTGAAACGCTGAAGAACATCTATGACGGCGTCCCGGCCGAGGAGGTCAGAAAATCCGCGATTCTCTCGGCGCGCGCCCTCCTTGAAAAGGACCCTGCCTACAGCTACGTCACGTCCCGGCTGCTTTTGCATACCATCCGGCACGAAGTATTGGGAGTCGAAGTATCGCAGGCCGAGATGCACGAGCGCTATGCGGAATATTTTCCCCAATTCATCAAGCGAGGAATTCACGCCGAGTTGCTCGACGAGCGCCTCGCCAGCTTCGATCTTAAGACGCTGGGCGCGGCGTTGGACGCATCGCGTGACCTCAAGTTTGGCTATCTGGGGCTCCAGACCCTTTACGACCGCTATTTTCTACACGAGATGGGTCATCGGATTGAGCTGCCCCAGGCGTTCTTCATGCGTGTAGCGATGGGTTTGGCATTGAACGAGATAGACCGCGAGTCGCGTGCAATCGAGTTCTACGGCGTCCTTTCCTCTTTCCATTTCGTGAGCTCGACGCCCACGCTTTTCAATTCGGGCACTACGCGCTCGCAGCTTTCCTCGTGCTATCTCACCACGGTATCCGACGACCTTGACGGCATCTATGAGGCCATCAAGGAGAATGCCTTGCTCGCCAAGTATGCAGGAGGGTTGGGCAATGACTGGACACCCGTGCGCGCGCTTGGGTCGCATATAAAAGGGACCAATGGCAAGTCTCAGGGCGTCGTGCCTTTCCTAAAGGTCGTAAACGACACCGCTGTGGCGGTCAATCAGGGCGGCAAACGAAAGGGCGCGGTGTGTTCATATCTGGAAACCTGGCATCTGGACATCGAGGAGTTTCTCGAGTTGCGGAAGAATACAGGGGATGATCGCCGGCGCACGCACGACATGAATACCGCGAACTGGATTCCGGATCTCTTCATGAAACGTGTCATGCAGAACGCGGAATGGACGCTGTTTAGTCCGTCGGATGTTCCCGATTTGCACGACAAGTATGGCCGCGAATTCGAAAGGGCCTATGTTGGTTACGAAGAAATGGCAGCGAGCGGCCAGTTGAAGCTCCATAAGAGGATTCCTGCGGTGCAGTTGTGGCGAAAGATGCTCTCAATGCTTTTCGAGACTGGGCATCCCTGGATTACTTTCAAGGATCCATGCAACATCCGCTCGCCACAGCAGCACGCCGGAGTGGTTCACAGTTCGAATCTCTGCACTGAGATCACGCTCAACACCAGTGATTCAGAGATCGCGGTGTGCAATCTAGGCTCGATCAACATGGTTGCCCACATGAAGGGCGGCGTACTTGATCACGAAAAGCTGAAGAACACAGTCGCGACCGCAATGCGCATGCTCGACAACGTAATCGACATCAACTACTACGCCGTGCGCAAGGCGCGCGACTCCAACCTGAAACACAGGCCGGTCGGGCTGGGTATCATGGGCTTCCAAGACTGCCTGCACGTCCTGCGCGTGCCCTATGGAACGCAGGAAGCGGTAGATTTTTCCGACCGGTCCATGGAGGCGATTGCGTACTTTGCCTACTGGGCGTCGACCGAGCTCGCAGAAGAGCGCGGGCGCTATGCTTCGTATCGCGATTCGCTGTGGGACCGCGGCATTCTGCCCCAGGATACGCTGGCGCTGCTCCGCGAGGAGCGCGGCGGCTTTGTCGATATCGACATGTCCGAATCAATGGACTGGGGGGCATTGCGCGCCCGGATCAAGCGGCATGGCATGCGTAATTCCAACTGCCTGGCCATTGCTCCGACCGCGACCATATCCAACATCATCGGGGTGTCGGCTTCGATCGAACCCACCTTTCAGAACCTGTTTGTGAAATCGAACCTGTCCGGCGAGTTCACGGTAGTGAACGAATATCTGGTTGCCGATCTGAAGAAGCTTGGGCTGTGGGACGAAGTCATGATCGCGGATTTGAAGTACTTCGACGGCAACCTGGCGCGCATAGACCGAATACCCTCGGATCTTCGACGTCTGTATGCAACGGCGTTTGAGATTGATCCCCTGTGGATTGTGGAAGCAGCCGCACGGCGGCAGAAATGGATAGACCAGTCGCAGTCCCTCAATATCTATATAGGCCAGGCCTCTGGAAAAAAGCTGGATGAAAGTTACAGGCTCGCATGGCAGAGAGGGCTGAAAACCACGTATTACCTGCGTGCGGTTGGCGCTACCCACGCTGAGAAATCTACGGTAAGAGCAGGACAGCTCAATGCGGTGCCGGCGGAGGGCGGAATTTCCTCTGCCGTATCCGGAGCACCTTCAGCTCCGAATCCGCCCGACGAGGCCGGGATCAAGTCCTGCAAGATCGACGATCCCGAATGCGAAGCCTGTCAGTAGGTTCTGGCGGTCACAACAACCTGGGGGAGATGCATGCTTTCTTTTGACGACATCGGCGCAGAAGCCATTCCGGGTCTGGATTTGCGGACCGTGGCGGGTTTCGCTTCCCCACCGGCTGGTGCAGCCATGCCGGAAGAGGCGTACCTGGCGAAGGATAGCCATCGCCGGGTGCGGGTCGAGGACAAGCGCATCATAAACGCCCGCGCCGACGTGAATCAGTTGGTGCCGTTCAAGTACAAATGGGCTTGGGAAAAGTATCTGGCCGGGTGCGCCAACCACTGGATGCCGCAGGAAATCAATATGAGTCGTGATATTGCCCTGTGGAAGGATCCGAACGGTCTGACGGAAGATGAGCGTCGCCTCGTCAAGCGCAATCTGGGATTTTTTGTTACAGCCGACTCGCTGGCAGCGAACAATATCGTTCTTGGAACATACCGCCACATTACCGCGCCCGAGTGCCGTCAATATCTGCTACGGCAGGCCTTCGAAGAGGCCATTCACACTCACGCTTACCAGTACATTGTCGAAAGCCTGCAATTGGACGAGGGCGAGGTGTTCAACGCCTATCACGAGATTGCCAGCATCAGGGACAAAGACGAGTTCCTAATCCCTTTTATCGATATTCTGACCGATCCGTCATTCAAGACGGGGACGCCCGAAGCGGATCAACAATTGCTGCTTAGCCTGATTGTGTTTGCGTGCCTGATGGAAGGTTTGTTTTTCTACGTAGGGTTTACGCAGATCCTGGCGCTCGGTCGGCAGAACAAGATGACAGGTGCCGCAGAACAATACCAGTACATCCTTCGCGATGAATCGATGCATTGCAATTTTGGCATCGACTTGATCAACCAGATCAAGATGGAGAATCCCCACCTGTGGACGGCGACGTTCCGCGAGGATGTGCAGAACCTCATCAGAAAAGCGGTCGAGCTCGAGTATCGCTATGCGGAAGATACGATGCCACGAGGAGTCCTAGGACTCAACGCACCGATGTTCAAGGAATACCTGCGCTACATCGCCAATCGCCGCTGTCAGCAAATCGGTGTTGAACCAATGTTTGGCGGTGCCAGCAACCCCTTTCCTTGGATGAGCGAGATGATCGATCTGAAGAAGGAGCGAAATTTCTTCGAAACTCGCGTGATCGAATATCAGACCGGTGGAGCGCTCAGTTGGGAGTAGTGTGCTCCCGGTCCAACCGGTTCTTCGAAGAGGATCTAGCGTGCATCGCGTAACCCAATGCCGGGCATCGAAAGACTACAAGCTTTGGCTAAAGTTTGACGATGGGCTGGAAGGAAGCGTGTTTCTCGGAAACCTTCTTGAAGTGAGTGCATTCAAGGCGTGGCGGGATGTTGAAAAATTCTGCAGCGCGGAACTCGACGACAAGGTATCCACCGTGGTGTGGGACGTGGGGATCAAACTAGATCCCGACATCCTGTACCAGGATTTGGTCTCGAGCAAGGCATCGAAGGAATTCAGTTCTCCGAGGGGATCCCTTGGGGATTGAATGAGTTCTGCCCGACTAGGTGGGACTCGGAGCGTTGTTCTCTTAACTCTTGATGGAGGCAGTTATGGCAAAGAAGAGGAAAGCCAAGAAGGCAGCAAAGAAAAAGAAGAAGAAGAGAGCGGCAAGCAAGAAAGCGAAGAGGAGGTTGTCAAGGAAACCCGCGAAGAAAGGGGCGGCGCCGAGGAAGTCTGCGAGTAAATCGGCAAAGCCCAGGAAGAAAGTGGCCAGGAAGTTGGCTGTGCGGCCGGGAGTTCCGGCAATCGAGCCGGCGGCTTCTGATCCCGCGACGGGGGCAGTACCTGGGGTGAGGCCTGCCTTGAATCCCGCGGCCGCTTGGCCGTTTCCGACGGGTTCCAGGCCCTGAGTGAGCCTGCGAATGAACTGCGGCCAAGCCGGAGCCAGGGGCTTCGACCTGGCCGCAGACATTCGAGCGAAGAAGAGAATTGCCCCCCGGCTTTGCTGCCGAGTGACGCGGCTAGTTTATCAGGTCGCTGTGCAGGCAAGCCGGCGTTTTCAACAGCCCGGTTTGCGTTGGCTAGCGGCTTTTGTGTCGTAACCTATTGTTAAGTAATTGGATGTTTGCCATTGACTCGCCCAGGTAACTTGGCTAATGTAGCGTATGTTGCACCGCACCATATATTTCCAAGCTCGAATGGGATTGGCTCTTCCCGAAGTCTTGGAGAAGTCCATGGCCCCTGAAGGGATCCTGCTTATGAATACAGCCCAGTCGAAAATCCACCTACTATCGCGTTTGGGGGCGGCGGCGGCAATACTGCATCATTGCCTCGCGCTCATCGGGCTGATTGCGATGGTGCTGGTTCTGATCCGCGCCGTTCATTTCCAGCCGGTGGAAGACGGTTCAGGTCGCTCCAGCAGCATAGGCGCGATTCGCTACGATGGCTCACTGGCGCAACCCGAGTCCGTCGACGGCGCGAACAACCAGAAGCTCAGGGCACTGGTCAGCTACGTCTCCAAGCGGTACCGGATCGCTCCAGACATTACCGAGCAATTTGTGGGGGCAGCCTACGACGCAGGCCAGCAAGTGGGACTGGATCCCCTTCTGATTCTGGCGGTGATGGCGGTCGAGTCGCGATTCAACCCGGTCGCTGAGAGCGGCGTCGGCGCAAGAGGGCTCATGCAAGTCGTCCCCAAGCACCATCAGGACAAGCTGCTCGAGCACGGTGGGGATGAGGTCCTACTTGATCCTGTTATAAACATTTCGCTGGGATCGAGAATCCTCAAGGAGTACATCCGCCGTACCGGAAGCCTGGAGGCGGGGCTGCAGTTCTACAACGGGGCTCTTGCCGATCCTTCGAGCCAGTACGCTCAGAAGGTCTTTGCAGAAAAGGAGCGGCTGCAGCAGGCGGTACGTGAGGTCACTCGCGCGCCCGCACGAAGCGAAATCTGATTTGGCAATCCGCGTTGGTGCGGCGGTTGGAATTCAGTCGTTGCGTCCTTTTCGAAGCATCCGTTCTATGCTTTTCACGCCTTCCTGGAGATCTTCGATAGCACGCGTATAGGCGAAGCGAACGTGCCGCCGGGCTTGGTTCGCGCCAAAATCGACTCCCGGCGCAATGGCGACACCGGCTTCGTGCAGGACTCGCAGAGCGAATTCGGAGCTGTCAGCGGCGAAATTTTCGCAGCCGGCGTAAACGTAGAACGCCCCCTTAGGAATAATCGGGATTCGGAATCCCAGTTCGCGCAACGCAGGCACGAGATAGTCGCGGCGACGCTGAAACTCGAGCCGCCGATCTTCGAGCACGGCGAGAGTGTCTGGCTGAAACGCGGCGAGCGCCCCGTATTGAGCCGGGGCGGACGGGCAGATGAACATGTTTTGGGCGAGCTTTTCGATTTCGCGCACGTGCGAGGCCGGGGCAACCACCCAGCCCAGTCTCCAGCCGGTCATGTTGAAGTATTTGGAAAAGCTGTTAACCACGAACACATCCTCGGCAAGCGTGAGCGCGGACGGCCTCGCCGACTCGTCGTAGGCGAGGCCTTGGTAGATTTCATCGACGATCACGAACCCGCTCCTGGCCCGTGCCGATTCGATGATTCCCCTGAGTTCTTCCTCTGGAATCACAGAGCCAGTCGGATTCGAAGGCGTCGCGATAAGCACGCCGCGCGTCCTGTCTGCCCAGCGGGCGCATATGTCCGAGTTCTTGGGCTGGTAGAGCTGCTTTTCGTCCACGGGTATCATGCCGGGAATTCCGCCGAACAAGCGCACGAAGTTCCGGTTGCAGGGATAGCACGGATCGGCCATGAGCACTTCGTCGCCCGGGTTCAAGAGAGCGCCCAGGAGCAGCAGAAACCCTCCCGATGCACCGGCCGTCACCACGATTCGCGATGGAGCGACGGAGATGCCGAGGTGCCGGCGATAATAGTCGGAAATCGCCTCGCGGAGTTGCGGAATGCCGGTTGAAGGCGTGTAACCCAGGCGACGTGTACGAATGGCCTCGATCGCGGCGGCGGCAACCTGCGGGGGCGCAGGAAAATCCGGCTGGCCGATTTCCATATGGATGACGCGTCGCCCGTTGGCCTCCAGTTCAAAGGCACGGTCCTGTACATCCATAACCAGAAAAGGATCGATCCCGGACATTCGCTCGGCGAGAGTTTCAGGCTTCACAGGGCGGTATCCTGGCTTCTTCCCCGTGTATCGACCGCAGCGTAGTCCAAAGGGAAGGGATCGATTTCATGAGCGTCCACGCATTATGGCGCACTGCGCGAGGATTGACTGGCGCATGGAGCGGTTGCAAGCTGCGCCGCCGCGGTGTCGCCGAATTCGGCTATCATTCGGCCACCCGCTGAGGAGTGAAGTTCGGTTTGCCATGGAAGATACTCTGCGCAAGAGCGCTCTGGACTATCACCGACGGTCCCCGCCGGGAAAGATTTCGGTAACCCCGACCAAGGGCCTGCTCAACCAGCGCGATTTGGCGCTCGCGTATACGCCCGGGGTGGCTGCGGCGTGCGAGGAGATCGTCCGCGATCCCGGCGAAGCGCGCAATCTGACAGCCCGAGGAAATCTCATCGGGGTCGTCACCAACGGCACGGCCGTGCTGGGTCTGGGGGCGATCGGCCCGCTCGCTTCGAAGCCCGTGATGGAAGGCAAGGCGGTTCTCTTCAAGAAGTTCGCCGGGATCGATTGTTTCGACATAGAAGTCAACGAGCGCGACCCGGACAAACTGGTCGAAATCGTCGCCGCGCTCGAACCCACCTTTGGCGGAATCAATCTGGAGGATATCAAGGCGCCGGAATGCTTTTACGTCGAGAAAAAGCTGCGCGAGCGCATGAAGATCCCGGTGTTTCACGACGATCAGCACGGTACCGCCATCATCGTGGGCGCCGCGGTGTTGAACGGACTGCGCGTGGTCGGCAAGGACATGGGCGCAGTCAAGCTGGTCTGTTCGGGCGCCGGTGCCGCCGCCCTCGCGTGCCTCGACCTGCTGGTGAATCTCGGATTGAAACAAGAAAATATCTGGGTCTCGGACATCAAGGGCGTGGTCTACGAGGGTCGCAAGGAGGAGATGGATGAGAACAAGACCCGCTATGCCCGGAGAACTCCCGCGCGGACGCTTGCCCAAATCATGCCTGGAGCCGACGTTTTCCTCGGACTCTCTGCGGGAGGCGTTCTGACACCAGAGATGGTGGCGCAAATGGCCGCCAAGCCGCTGATACTTGCACTCGCGAACCCGGAGCCGGAGATTCTCCCCGAAAAGGCCAAGAGTGTACGCCCCGACGTGGTCATGGCGACAGGTCGATCGGACTATCCCAACCAGGTGAACAACGTCTTGTGCTTCCCGTTTATCTTCCGCGGCGCATTGGACGTGGGCGCAACCAGCATCAACGAGCCGATGAAGCTTGCCGCCGTGCGGGCGATCGCCGACCTTGCGATGGCGGAGCAATCCGACGTCGTGACTGCGGCTTACGGTGACCAGACTCTTAAGTTCGGTCCCGAGTACTTCATTCCGAAGCCGTTCGACCCGCGCTTGATCGTGAAGATCGCGCCGGCCGTAGCCAGGGCCGCGATGGAGTCAGGGGTGGCCACTCGGCCAATTTCGAATTTCGATTCCTATAGCAATCAGCTGCTGCAGTTCGTCTACCATTCAGGGCTCATCATGCGGCCGATCTTTTCCGCGGCAAAGGAGGGATCACGTCGTCGAATCGTCCTGGCCGAAGGCGAAGACGAGCGAACCTTGCGTGCGGCGCAGGTGCTGCTGGACGAGGATCTCGCCAGGCCGATTCTGGTGGGCAGGCCTGTCGTGATCGAGCGACGCATCGAGCGTTACGGCTTGCGTGCCCGGCTGGGCAAGGATTTCGAGATCGTCAACCCGGAATCCGACCCTCGCTATCGGGAATACTGGACCGAATATCACCGACTGACCGAGCGCCGCGGAATATCGCAAGAGTATGCACAGATCGAGGTGCGCCGCCGACCCACGCTCATAGGTGCGATGATGATTCATCGTGGTGAGGCCGACGGCATGATCTGTGGAACTCTTGGAACACACGCTTCGCATCTGCGCTACATCGACCAGATCATCGGGCGCCGGTCCGGTGTCAAGCATTTCTACGCGATGAATACGCTAATGCTGCCTAAGCGGACAGTGTTCATCTGCGATACCTACGTGAACCTCGATCCCACCGCCGAACAGATCGCGGAGATGACGGTACTTGCCGCCGAGGAGATCCGACGGTTCGGAGTTGCACCCAAGGCAGCGCTGCTCTCGCACTCGAGCTTCGGCACGAGCGACGCTCCGTCGGCGCAAAAGATGCGCAAAGCGCTCGAGTTGATCCGGGAACATGCGCCGGAACTCGAAATCGAAGGTGAAATGCACGGGGATGCGGCGCTCAATGCCGAGCTTCGGCTCGCAAATTTTCCCCGCTCGAGGTTACAGGGGGAAGCCAATCTTCTCATCATGCCTACCCTGGATGCGGCGAACATCGCCTTCAATCTGCTCAAGACCGCGGCGGGCGACGGAATCACCGTTGGGCCCATCCTGCTCGGTGCAGCGAGAGCGGTTCACATATTGACGCCCTCGGCTACCGTCAGGCGCATCGTCAACATGACAGCACTCACGGTGGTTGATGCCAACGCAGCGCGCGAACAGATGCGGCTGTTCCGCCAGGCCTGAGTAATACCCGGCAGCGCGCACTCATCGCAATGGTCTCCGGAATGGCCTCCGCCTCCGAATCACACAAGTCAAAGACGGGCCTGATACTCACCGGAGGCGGGGCGCGGGCAGCCTATCAAGTGGGGGTGCTGAAGGCGGTGAGGGAACTCCTGCCCCGACCAGAGAAGAACCCGTTTCAAATCGTTTGTGGCACCTCGGCGGGGGCGATCAACGCGGCTACGCTTGCCGTTTTCTCGGAGAATTTCGATGCCGCGGTAGGCAATCTTCTCGACGTCTGGGAAAACTTCCGCGTGCGGCATGTGTACCGCTCGGACCCTATCGGCATCGCCCGTGTCGGGGCGCGCTGGCTTGCAGCGATGACGTTGCTGTCGCGTTCGAGCCCAACATCGCTGCTCGACAACAGTCCGCTGGCAGAGATGCTTGCGCGCAACCTTGATTTTGGTCGTATCCAGGAAAACATCGACAACGGCTGCCTGTTCGCGGTCTCCATAACCTGTTCGGGATATTCCTCGGGACAAAGCGTGTCCTTCTACCAGGGCGGCCCCGGCACTGAGGCCTGGGAGCGCACCCAGCGGGTGGGCGCTGCGATGCCTTTGCGGGTCGAGCACCTGATGGCTTCCGCCGCGCTCCCGTTCATTTTCCCTGCGGTAAAAATCAACCGCGAGTATTTCGGGGACGGATCGATGCGGCAGATTGCGCCGATCAGTCCGGCGCTGCACCTGGGAGCCGACCGGGTGCTTGTCGTCACTACTGGTGGGCAGGTCGGCAGCGCCGAGCCGCCGCGCGTGCGGGGAAATTTCTATCCTTCGGTAGCGCAGATTGCCGGCCATGCGTTGAACAGCATCTTCCTGGACAGCCTGAACGTCGACATAGAAACCCTGCAGCGGATCAACCGGACCATCAGCCTGATCCCTGCGGACAAATTGCGGGAAGGTGGGCTTCCGCTTCGACAGATCAAGGTGCTGGTGATATCTCCAAGTCAGCCGATCGAGCGCATGGTAGTGCGTCATGTGAGCGAATTGCCGTGGACCATGCGGTTCCTGCTGAGAGGCATCGGCGCCATGAACCGCAACGGGTCGAACCTTGCGAGCTATCTGCTTTTCGAGAAGGGGTATTGCCGTGCCCTGATCGAGCTCGGATATCAGGACACGATCACGCGACGCGGTGAGGTGCTGGAGTTTTTGAGCGGGTGATCATAAACTTTGCCCTGGCGCTGCATGGATGCCCTCATGAGTCAAGGTCCGGACCCGTTTGAGTTTCTAAAGAGCCTGTGGGGTCCCATGGGGCTCCCCATGGGGGGAGTGATGGCCCCGACCTTGGATCCGAGCGAAATCGAGCGACGAATCGCTGAACTCAGGTCAGTTGAGAACTGGCTCAACATGAATCTCAACGTTCTGCGCATGACTATCCAGGGCATGGAGATGCAGAAGTCCGGGCTTGAAGCGCTGCGGGAAAGTGTCACGGGGGCAAAGCCCCAGGCCGACGCAGAGTCTGAAAGCCCCAAGGATTCACCGGGCGTCGCGAAGGCGTGATTGTGGCGCACAGGCCGGTCGCATTCTCCGGGCTGCGTGCAAGGGATTCCTGAATTCAAATTTTCATCGAGGAGAGGCAATGCCGAAAGCGATACGCATCGAGCAGCAGGGCGGTCCCGAGGTGCTGAAATGGGTGGATGTTCAGATAGGCGATCCGGGACCGGGAGAGGCTCGGGTGCGCCACAAGGCCTGCGGGCTGAATTTCCTCGATGTGTACCAACGCAGCGGGCTGTACAAGCTGGCCATGCCGGCCGGGATGGGCAACGAGGGTGCAGGCGTGGTCGAGGCGGTTGGGGCAGGCGTCACCCACGTGAAGACCGGAGATCGGGTGGCTTACGCGGGCGGCGCCCCCGGTGCTTATTCGGAGGTGCGCAACCTGGTCGCCGACCGGCTGGTCGTGATTCCGGAAGGGATCTCGTTTGACACGGCTGCAGCAATGATGCTCAAGGGCATGACCGCGCAATACCTCATCCGGCGAACCTACAAGGTCCAGGCAGGCGAGACCATACTGCTTCATGCCGCGGCGGGTGGGGTCGGGCTGATCGCGTGCCAGTGGCTGAAGGCACTGGGAGCGACCGTCATTAGCACTGCCGGCTCGGAAGAGAAATGTGCGCTCGCGAAAGCGCATGGGGCCGACCACTGCATTAACTATCGAAAGGAAAATTTCGTCGAGCGCGTCAAGGCACTCACCGGCGGGAAGGGCGTTCCCGTGGTGTACGACTCGGTGGGCAAGGATACGTTCATGGGGTCGCTCGATTGCCTGCAGCCTCGCGGGCTGATGGTCAGCTTTGGCAATTCCTCCGGAGCTGTGCCGCCTTTCGAATTGGCTGTGCTCTCCCAAAAGGGCTCGCTTTACCTCACGCGACCGACGCTCGTCACCCACACTTCGAAGCGCGAGGACCTGGTGGCGACGGCGAAGGACCTCTGCGACGTCGTGCTGTCTGGTAAGGTGAAGATCGAGGTGAACCACCGCTACGCGCTGAAGGACGCGGCGCAGGCCCAGCGTGACCTGGAGGCGCGCAAGACGACCGGCTCGACCATCCTGGTCCCGTAGCCGTTCCCGATGGGCGCTTTCGACGGGTCCGGCGTCCTGGGTCTGTATCCGGAGATCGAGCCGCGGGTGCAAGGCATGCTGCGCCTCGACTCGGTGCACTCGATGTACTGGGAGGAAAGCGGTTGCCCAGACGGAATTCCCGTGGTGTTCCTGCACGGTGGCCCGGGCGCAGGCAGCACCCCCAAGCACCGGCGCTTCTTCGATCCCGGGGCATACCGCATCATCGTGTACGACCAGCGCGGTGCAGGGCGTTCAACCCCGCTCGGGGAGTTGCGCGACAACACCACGCCGCACCTGATCGCAGACCTTGAACGGCTGCGCCATCACCTGGGCGTGGAGCGCTGGGTCATATTCGGAGGCTCGTGGGGAAGCACGCTCGCCATCGCCTACGCCGAGGCGCACCCGGGTCGGTGTCTGGCGCTGCTGCTGCGGGGAATATTCCTGTGCCGCAAGAGCGAAATCGAGTGGTTTCTCTACGGCATGCGCAGCGTTTTCCCGGAGGCTTGGGAGAAGTTCTCGGGTTTCCTTCCACCCGAGGAACGCGCAGATCTGCTCGGAAACTATTATCTTCGCCTGGTCAATCCTGACCCTGCCGTGCACATGCCCGCTGCGCGCTGCTGGAGCACATACGAGGGGTCATGCTCGACCTTGCAGCCCAGTCCGGAAACCGTGGAGTATTTCGCCGGGGACGTCGTGGCGCTGGGTCTTGCCAGGATCGAGGCGCACTACTTCGCCAACGAGGTGTTCCTTCCTGAGAATGCCTTGCTCGGCAACGCAGAACGCCTATCCCACACTCCCGGGATCATCGTGCAGGGACGCTACGACATGGTGTGCCCTTTGGTATCGGCGCACGAACTGCATCGCGCCTGGCCCAGGGCGGAGTACCGGGTCATTCCGGATGCGGGCCATTCCGTCTGGGAGCCCGGCATCCTGCAAGCGCTGCTGGAGGCGACTGAGCGCTTGAAGAGCCGCTAGCCACCGGGACCCTCGTATGGACCGGAGTCTGCTTGGACCGAGAAACGCCGCGGGTTGCCCGCGGCGTATTCCCCAGCCAGTATGTGCTAGATGCCCAGGATCTTCATTGCCTTGGCGAGCGTGTCGACCGACTCTTGGTGCTTGCCGGCCTTGTGCATTGTCTCCCCATCGGCGCGATATTTCTTCACGTCGGTCACTTGCTGGGCCGTCAGCTTGGGATTCTTGGCCATTGCTTCGTCGATCTTCTTCATGTCCGCGGGGCAATGGAAGGCGAACGCGGGGACGCTTGCCACTAACAGCGCTGCGAACAGGATTGCGGGACGGATCTTCATGACACCTCCTGAAAAGAATGTTTCGGCAGACCGCGGGGATGCATGCGGGCTGGAAGTATAACGTATCGCACAATGGTTTTATTCCCGCCGCAGCCCGGAATAGTCCCCCGGCCGGTACGCGATCGCCGCTGCGGCCGGCAAGGCGGCATCCGCGTAGAATGGCTCACCAACACAACGTCTCTGCACGTCCCGCATGATCCCGTCCGTTCCCGATCCCGGCGAAGCCTGGCTGCGTTCCCGGTTCGCCGTGCCACGGTCGGTCGAGCCGGTCGCCGCAGGAGACGGACACCTGTGGCGGGAACCCGACCAGATCAGGCCGGCTGCCGTCCTAGTCCCGATCGTCAGCCGTGAAGGAAGGCTGACCGTATTGTTTACGCGACGCACCGCTCATCTCAACGACCACGCGGGACAGATCAGTTTCCCTGGCGGCCGGGCCGAGCAGGAAGACATGTCCTCCGCGCACACAGCTTTGAGGGAGGCGGGAGAGGAAATCGGACTGGCCCCCGGCCGGGTAGAAGTGCTTGGGGAGCTGCACCAGTACGTCACGGTCACCGGGTATCGCGTCACGCCAGTGGTCGGCTTGGTGACCTCGCCGCTGGATCTGAAGGTGGACGATTTCGAGGTTGCCGAAGTTTTCGAGGTCCCGCTGGGATTTCTGCTTGATCCTAGTAATCATCAGCGCAACTGCGTGGTGCACGACGGGCGGGTCCGGCACTACTATGCGTTTCCTTATGGCCGCCACTACATCTGGGGGGCCACCGCCGGGATGCTCATGAACTTCTGCGCGTTCCTCGCGGGAGGAGACGCATGACCGTGAGCCCCGAATGAATCTGCTTGCCCTCGTCGCTGCGCTGCTCATCGAGCAGTGGCGACCGCTCGCCAATCGCGGCTACCTGTACTCAAGGGCGGCTCGTTATGCCAACTTTCTCGAGAGAAGGCTCAACGCCGAGGAAGCGGAGCACGGGGCGATCGCCTGGCTGCTTGCAGTGCTGCCTGCGGTTGCGGGCGCCTGGCTCGTTTACATCGTCGCGAATCGCGTCAGTCCGGCCTTGGGGTTGCTCGTCAACATCGCAGCACTTTACGTCACGATGGGATTTCGCCAGCGCAGCCACTATTTCACCGAAATTCACCTGGCGCTCAAGGACAACGATCTCGCGCGGGCCCGCCGGAGCCTTGCCGCCTGGCGCGGTGCAAGCTGCGATGACCTCGATCGCGAGGCGGTCGCGCGCCTGACGATCGAAGAAGCGCTTGTTGCTTCGCACCGCTACGTATTCGGGGTCGCATTCTGGTTCGTGCTCCTTCCCGGTCCCATCGGGGCAGTCCTTTACCGGTCCGCGAGGTTTCTGGCGCAACGCTGGAGTTCGCCCGAGACGGAACCGTTCGGCCGTTTCGCCGGGCGTGCATTTTTCGTCATCGATTGGCTGCCGGTCCGATTCACCGCAGCTGCGTTCGCCGTCGTGGGCGATTTCGAGGATGCGGTGTATTGCTGGCGGACCCAGGCGCGGAAGTGGCCCGACCCTTTGCTCGGCATCATTCTTGCCGCTGGTGCCGGTGCCATGGGAGTGCGCCTTGGCATGCCCGTTGCCGAGCGCGGTGAACTTGCGAGCCGGCCCGAACTCGGGTTGGGCGATGACGCCGATGCTGTGCATCTCGACAGCACCGTCGGCCTGGTTTGGCGCGCCCTCGTCATGTGGCTGGTCCTGTTTCTGGCCCTCGGAATTGCGGCGGTTCTGAGCTAGCCGTCGGACCCGACGTCGCGGTCAGTACCGCATTTCCAGCACGAGGTGAACTGATCCTCGATTGCTTCGGCGCAGGCGCGACAGCGCCAGGATTGCCCGGTGAGACTTCGCGGGCGGAGAAACTCGCCGACGATAGCTTCCGCCGCCGAGTAATCGGCTCGGCGTTCGACGACGAGCTGCATGGCGCACTCTGGAAACGGCACCTCACCGGCGAGCCGCGCTAGGTCCTCGTTCACGATCCGGCAACGGATCCCCGCAGATTGCAGCAGGTTCTTCAGGTGGTGCGTGTCGACCAGATTGTGCGAAGAGAAGAGCGCTTTCATGGGCAGGCTTCAGCCGGCGCAAAGGGCTTCGATTTTTGCGGCGCAGATGAGATCGTTCTCGGAAATGCCGCCGATGGAATGAGTGCTGAATTCCACGCAGCAGCGGTTGTAACCGACCGTCATGTCCGGATGATGGTCCTCGCGGTGCGCGATCCATGCGACCGCGTTCACGAACGCCATGGTCTGGTGAAAATTTTCGAACGACCAGGTCTTCGAGATCGTCTTCCCCAGCTGGGTCCAGCCAGGCAGCTCGTTCATGAGCGGACCCAATTGCGCGGGCGTCAGGGCCGGGGTACCGGCGGGCAGCGGCCGGCAAGTCCTCAGGGCGAGCGAAGTCATGCTAGGCCTCCTCGGGATCGAGGGATTCCAGCCGCGCTATACGCAGCAGGGCCGGAGGATGCGAGTCGAAGAAAGCCGAGTGCCAGGGGTCCGGGGTCAGGGTTGCAGCGTTGTCCTGATAGAGTTTGACCAGGGCGCCCGCAAGATTGCGCGCCTCGGCATGCCGGACGGCAAACGCGTCTGCTTCGAACTCGTGCCGGCGCGAATGCAGGCTGGCGACGGGCCGAAGCAGGAAGCTGAACACCGGCGCCACCAGGAAGAAGAGCACCAGCGCCATTGCCGTGCTCTGAGAGGCTACGCCCAGGGACGCGTAAAACCAGTCATGCCCCATCAGCCACGCGAGCGCCCACAGAAAGGCGAGGCTGGTGCCGAATAGCAGAGCCATTCGCTTCCACACGTGATGCAGCGAGAAGTGCCCCAGTTCGTGCGCTAGCACCGCCTCGACCTCCGCTGGCGCAAGGCGCGAAATCAGCGTGTCGAAAAGCACGATGCGCTTAGCTGCGCCGAAGCCGGTGAAGTAGGCGTTGCCGTGACTCGACCGCTTCGAATTGTCCATGACGAAAAGCCCACGGGAACGGAACCCGCACCTGGCGAGCAGGGCTTCAATGCGGCTACGGAGATCCGCGTCTTCGAGGGGCGAGAACTTGTTGAAGAGCGGCGCGATGACGATGGGGTAGACGGCCATCACAACGAGATTGAATGCGACCCAGGTCACCCAGACGTACAGCCACCAGAGTTCTCCCATGCGGGCCATGAGCCAGAGCACGCAGAACGCCAGAGGCAGTCCGAGTAATGCGCCAATCGCCGTCTGCTTGACCAAGTCCGTGAAGAACAAGGCGAGGCCCGTGCGATTGAAGCCGAAACGCACCTCGATGACGAAGGTCCGGTAGATGTCGAACGGCAAGTCGAGGAGACTGAGAACGAGAACGACCGATGCGATCAATGCCACGCCTTGGGCGTAGCCTCCGGGCGTAAAGACGCGCCCGGTCATTGCGGACAGGAGCTCGAGGCCGCCGCCCAGGGTCAGTCCCAGGAGCACCACGGCAGAAGCCAGCGTCTCCAGAGCGCCCAGGCGGGTCTTGGCGGCCGTATAGTCAGCGGCCTTGCGGTGTGCCTCTGCGGAAATGCGTCCGGCGAATTCCCGTGGCACGGCGTCGCGGTGGGCGGCGACGTGCCGCACGTGCCGCGAGGCGAGCCACAAGCGCGTGGAGGTGGTCAGCAGCAGCGCCGCCAGAAACACGGCCGTGGCGACATGCATGGGGCGGGAGGATCGATTATGCGACAATTGCCATTCTACACACGCATTCGGACAGGGACCGCTTGGCGCAGGATCAGAACAACCTCGTCTGGCTGGACATGGAGATGACCGGCTTGGACCCGGACCGGGATCGCATCATCGAGGTCGCCGTGGTCGTCACCGATCCCCAGTTGAACGTAGTTGCAGAAGCGCCCGTACTCGTCGTGCACCAGAGCGACGCGGTGCTCGATGCGATGGACAGCTGGAACAAGAACACGCATTCGCGAACGGGCCTGATCGAGCGGGTCAAGGCGTCGTTGCTGAAAGAGGAGGAAGCGGAGGAGCGGCTGCTCGCCTTCCTCGCTCAGCACGTTCCGGGGAAGACCTCACCGATGTGCGGCAATTCGATATGCCAGGACAGGCGTTTCCTGGCGCGCTACATGCCGCGACTGGAGGCGTACTTCCACTACCGCAACCTGGATGTCAGCACGCTGAAGGAGCTGGTGCGGCGCTGGAAACCGGAAATCGCCAAGGGTCTGGCGAAACTGGGCAAGCATGAAGCTCTTGCGGACATCCACGAATCGATCGAAGAGCTGAAGTACTACCGCGAGCACTTTCTGAAAATCTAGCTTGCCGGGAGCCCCGTTCCCGAGGCGCCGAGGTCCACCACTTTTCCTGGGTTCATCAAGTTCTCCGGATCCAGGCTGCGCTTGAGCGTGGCCATCAGGTCGACCGCGTCACCAAGCTCCTTTCGCAAGGAGGCGATCTTTCCGAAGCCTATCCCGTGCTCGCCCGTGCAGGTTCCCTCCATTGCCAGCGCCCGGTTGACGACGCGTTCGTTGAAGGCCTTGGCCTCGGCCAGCTCGGCGGCGTCGTCAGGTTTGATCAGGATCTCGCAGTGAAAATTTCCGTCGCCGACGTGTCCGAAGAGCGGAATCGGCATCGAAGCCTGTGCGATGTCGTTCGCCGTCTCGACGATGCACTCAGTGAGTCGCGATATCGGCACGCACACGTCGGTCGAGACGGCACGCGATCCCGGCCGCAGTTGCAGGCAGGCGAAGTATGCCTGGTGCCGCGCCGACCAGAGGCGGTTGCGGTCCTCGGGTTTCGTCGTCCACTCGAAGTCCATTCCGCCGTTTTCCCTGGCGATCTCTTGGACCAGCCTGGCCTGTTCTTCCACGCTCGCCCGGCTGCCGTGAAATTCTAGAAACAGCGTCGGTTGCTCGCGGTAGGCCGTCCTGGAGTACGCGTTGATCGCCTTCATGGTAGTCGCGCACAGGGCCTCGCTGCGCGCGATGGGAATCCCTGACTGCAGGGTGTGGATGACCGTGTTGACCGCTCCGGCCATATCCGGAAACGAGCAGATCGCGGCGGACATCGCCTCCGGGATTGCATAGAGGCGCACGACAAGCTCGGTGATGATACCCAGGGTGCCTTCCGAGCCGACGAACAGCCGGGTCAACTCGTAACCGGCCGCCGACTTTCGCGAGCGGCGGGAGGTGGTGATGACGCGCCCGTCGGCGAGCACGACGGTCAACGCGAGCACGTTTTCCCGCATGGTTCCGTAACGGACCGCGTTTGTGCCCGACGCGCGCGTCGCCGCCATTCCGCCCAGCGTGGCGTCGGCGCCGGGATCGACAGGAAAGAATAAGCCGGTGTGGCGGATGTGCTCGTTCAGTTGCTTGCGCGTTACCCCCGCCTGTACCACGGCATCCAGGTCGGCCTCGTGCACGGTTAGCACCTTGTTCATGCGCGACAGGTCGACGCACACGCCGCCGTGAATGGCGAGCACGTGACCTTCCAGGGAGGTGCCGACGCCGTACGGAATCAGCGGTGTCTTGTGGCGCCGACAGACGTTGACGATGGCGCGCACTTCCTCGGTGGATTCAGGAAATGCCACCGCGTCGGGAGGTGCGTAGGGAAAATAGGATTCGTCCTTGCCGTGATGTTCGCGTACCCCGCGAGCGGAGGTGACGCGTTCACCGAGGAGCGAGCGCAGCTCCTCCATCAGCGCGAGGTTGGGCCCGCCCGGCTGGTTCATGGTTCTGCAGGTCTACTCGAGGTCGATCCGGCCGTCGAACTTGACCGAGAGCTTGAGCCCCGGTATCTCCAGCGTGATCGAGGCAGGGAACTTCTCGTTGCCTTTGATCGCGCCGCTGGCGCGCGCCTTGGCTACGGCCTGCTCGATCTCACGCTGCGATCCAACGCCCACCATCTTCAGAAACTTTCGAATGCTCAGATTGAAGCTGTCATCGTTCATGCTTGTCCCCTGGTTTCAAGTGTTCCGGCGAATCCGGTGCAGCAGCGCTCGGGTTGAAGAGTCGAGGGTGGGGTCCTCTTCGTCCCGCAGCAACTGCGGCAATAGCGCGCGGGCGAGATTCTTGCCGTGTTCGACGCCCCATTGGTCGAAACTGTTCAAGTTCCAGATTATGCCCTGTACGAATACCTTGTGTTCGTATAGGGCAATCAGACCTCCCAGGGCGCCGGGGGACAGTTGCCTCAGCAGCAAGGTGCTAGAGGGGCGGTTTCCGGGCAGCTCCTTGTGTGGAGCGCCCGGTGGCGCATCGCCGAAGGCGAGCGCCGCGCTTTGTGCGAGCGCGTTGACCACCAACGCCGAGTGCGACCCGGAGCTGCCGTCCCCTTGAGCGAAAACGATGAAGTCGACGGGGACAAGGTGGGTCCCTTGGTGCAATAGCTGGTGAAACGAATGCTGGCTCGGCGTGCCCGTTGCGCCCCAGACCGAAGGCGCGGTGGCATAGTCGACGATCCGGCCTTCGCGATCGACCCGCTTGCCGTTTGACTCCATCTCGAGCTGCTGAAGGTAGCCGGGGAATTCGCGCAGATCCTCGCTGTATGGGATGACCGCGTGGCTCTGCGCTCCGAAGAAATTCACGTACCAGATGTCCAGAAGAGCCAGGATCACCGGAGCATTGTGCTCGAGCGGCGCGTTCAGGAAATGGGCATCCATCGCGCGCGCGCCCCCTAGGAAGTCTTCAAACGCGTCCATGCCCACGGTCAGCGCCACGGCCAGACCTACCGCCGACCAGATCGAATAGCGCCCGCCGACCCAATCCCACATGGGAAAAACATGACTGTGGGCAACGCCCAGCGCCACGGCGCCCTCCGGATTGGCGGTCACGGCGGCCCAATGGCGCCAGATCTCCGCCGCATCCCCGAGTCCGGCCTTCAACCAGGCGCGTGCGCGTCGCGCATTCTCCAGAGTTTCGGGGGTTGTGAATGTCTTGGAGGCGACGACGAAGAAAGTCGTGGCGGGATTGAGTCCGGGCAGGACGGCATCTAGGTCTGTCGGGTCGATGTTGGCGACGAAATGCGCCTGGAGGCCCTTGCGGCGGACCTTCCGCAGCGCGCGGACCGCCATTCTCGGTCCCAGGTCCGACCCGCCGATGCCGATATTTACGATATCCGTGATGGCTTGGCCGCTCGCCCCCCTGAGGTCTCCGCGCTGCGCGGCGTCCGCGAGGGTGCGCATGCGCTCGCGTGCCGCACGCACCTCGGGCATGACGTCGCGACCCGGCGGAAAGACCGCGAGATTCGAGCGCAGGGCTAGGTGAAGCGCGGCGCGGTTCTCGGTATTGTTAATTGCGTCCCCCGCGAACATCGCGGCAATCCATTCGGTGACTCTGGCTTGCGTGGCCAGCGCACCCAGCAATCGCATGGTCTCCGAGTCGATGCGATGCTTCGAGTAGTCGAGCAGGAGTTCTCCTGCCTCCAGAGAAAACCGCTCTGCACGCGCAGAGTCGGCCGCGAACAGGCTGCGCAGGCTCGTGGCCGACATTCGTTCGCGATGCGCTGCAAGCGCAAGCCAGGCCGGCGATCGGATAAGACTGCTCATGAAGGCCTGCGATAAAGTTGGTAGCGCTCTCGATCGCGCGGACGTCGCCCTTCCCAGAGAAGCTTCCAGCCCGGCTCGATGCGTTCGGGGTGGCCGTCGCGGACCTGGACCAGGAGAAGCGGGCAGCGTTTCCCGCTCTCGCGCTCGACGCGCTGGGTGACGATGCCCGCGTGATAGTCGAGGACCGCGCGCTGCGGCTCACCGAGGCCGCGGCTTTCCACGCAGCGCACCCCGTCCGGCACGTGTTTCTTCAGCGACTCAGCGACCGGACGGTAACTCTTGCCGTAGTCGATCCAGGGAAGGATCAGCGTCATGGCAAGACCCCACACGAGTGTGATCCCGGCTGCCCAGAAAGTCGGCCCACGATACACCGACCGCTCGCCCTTCAGAACCAGCCAGAGCCAGGCAAGGGTCAAGGCGAGAGCGACGACAAGCGCCGTTACGGAGAACTGTGCAGAGAATCCGGGCTCGAGCCGCGTGAAACTTCGCGCAAGGAAAGCCGGAACCCCAGTCATCATCGCGACCCAGCCGAGCCATAGGATTGCCCCAAGGAATGCCGCGGTCATCATCCCGAACGAGGCGAGGGCATTGGCCGCGCCGCGACGCAACGTCGGCGCCCCCGCTCCTGCAAGCAGACTGAGGGGCAAGAGCAGCGGCAGCGTATACACCTCCCGGGGATCCGCGAGCGACAGCAGCACGGCGAAGGACGCCAGGAAGGCAAGGCTCAGCATGCGCGTGCCTGCATCAAAGGTGCGGCGACGCTTCTCCCACAAAGTCCAAGCGGCCAGAGGCCAGGCAGGCCAGGTCGCCCATGCGATGGTTTCCGCCCAGTAGCTGAAGATGCTTGCCGGCGGGCGGGCAAACGCCGCCTCATTCGCCTGCCACCACGCCGTTTCCAGTCCCGCTGACCGGTATTCGGCCAAGCCGAGCCAGGTGCCGCAGATCGTCACGAATACGAGGAATCCGGCAACCAAGGTGAAGGCATACTCCCTTCGGCGCCAGGCGTCCGACACCAGCGGTGCAAGCAGCGAAACCATGATCGGTGCCACGACACCCGCGACGCCCTTGCTGAGGGCGGCGACGACGAATCCAGCTCCGAGCAACCAACCCGCGGGGTAGGGTTTGCGCCGTGCGAGCGCGATGGCATACCAGGCCATTGCCTGTCCGGCCAGCATCCCGATCTCCGCCAGGGTCTCGTGCGCGTGCGCCAGGAGTCCCAGGCAGCCCAGCAGGACAAGTCCTGCGCTCGCGCCTTCGGTCTTGCCGTAGAGTTCGCGTCCCGCGAGATGCACGCAGGCAAGAATGAGTGCCATCGACAGGCCGCTCGCAAGTCGCGCCCCATCGTGGGGTGCAAGCACCAGACCGAACAGTTTCGCCGTCAGCGCTGCGATCCAGTAGTAGAGCGGTCCGTCTTCGAGAAACGGCTCGCCTGCCAGGTGCGGGATCAGCCATTGCCCGTGCTCCAGCATCTGGTGCACGATGCCGATGCCGATCGCATCCTCGGTCTTCCAGGGATCGTGACCGACGAGCCCCGGCAGCAGGTAGGCTAGCAGGAGGAGCGCGGCAGGGGCCGCGGCGAGGGGAAGCACCAGGTTGCGGGCGGCGGCGTTCATGTGTTCACGTCAACCGGGCAAGTACCGGGAATTATCAGCCCCGGTAGCGGATTCCTCGCTGCATGGCAAACAAAAAAAGGCAGCCGAAGCTGCCTTTTCCCTGGTGGCGCGACTCAACGCCGCTCGGCTGCCGCCGACAAACTGCCGCGCGACGACGCCGACATCAGGCGGATGCCTGTTTGACAGGCTTTGCCGGGGCCTTCTTGCGGCTGTACTTCTGGCGGAACTTCTCGACCCGACCCGCCGTATCGACGATCTTCTGCTTGCCCGTGAAAAACGGGTGACACGCCGAACACACTTCCACCTTGAGATCTTTGCCCAGCGTGGAGCGCGTCTTGAAGGTATTTCCGCAACTGCAGGCAACCGTGATTTCCTTGTAGTCGGGGTGGATCTTGTCTTTCATGGCATCGTCCTTGCTGTTTCCGTGCGGCCGGAGGGGAAAAATTATGTCTGAATTCACGTGTTTGGACAAGTGCCCCGCTGCGTGGGTCAGCCTCTGCGCATCGAGTCGAAAAAGTCGCCGTTGTTCTTGGTAAGGCGAATCTTGTCGACCAGGAACTCGGCCGCCTCGAGATCGTCCATCGGGTACAGCAGCTTCCGCAGTACCCACACCTTCTGAAGTATCTCCGGCTTGATGAGCAATTCCTCGCGGCGCGTGCCGGAACGATTGACGTTGATCGCGGGAAAAATGCGCTTCTCGTACATTCTGCGGTCGAGGTGGATTTCCATGTTGCCGGTACCCTTGAACTCCTCATAGATCACGTCGTCCATCCTGGAACCCGTGTCGATGAGCGCGGTGGCCAGGATGGTAAGCGAGCCGCCTTCCTCGATATTGCGCGCCGCGCCGAAGAAGCGTTTCGGGCGCTGCAGCGCATTCGCGTCCACGCCACCGGTGAGCACCTTGCCCGAGGCCGGCACCACGGTGTTGTAGGCGCGCGCAAGCCGCGTGATCGAGTCGAGGAGGATCACCACGTCCTTCTTGTGCTCGACCAGGCGCTTCGCTTTTTCGATCACCATCTCGGCAACCTGCACGTGCCGCGACGCGGGCTCATCGAAAGTTGAAGCGACCACCTCTCCCTTCACGGTGCGCGTCATCTCGGTGACTTCCTCCGGGCGTTCGTCGATGAGGAGTACGATCAGCACGATGTCGGGATTGTTCGCGATGATGGCGTGCGCGAGCTGCTGCATCAGCACCGTTTTTCCGGCTTTGGGCGGCGAAACGATCAGCCCCCGCTGGCCCTTGCCGATGGGAGCGATGATGTCGATGATGCGGCTGGTGATGTTTTCCTCGCCTTTAATGTCGCGCTCGAGCTTCATATGCTCGTCGGGATGCAGCGGCGTCAGGTTCTCGAAGAGGATCTTGTGTTTGGACGATTCGGGCTGGTCGGCGTTGACCTTGTCGACCTTGACGAGAGCGAAGTAGCGTTCGCCGTCCTTGGGTGTTCTGATTTCGCCCTCGATCGAATCTCCAGTGTGCAGATTGAATCGGCGAATCTGCGACGGACTGACGTAGATGTCGTCGGTCGAAGCGAGGTAAGAGGTATCGGGCGAGCGCAGGAAGCCGAAGCCATCGGGCAGCACCTCCAGCGTGCCGTCACCGTATATCGACTCAC